>JAKAPD010000032.1 GCA_021812025.1 Microcaldota archaeon
CTGAGCATCACGTTGTCGATGACGCCCTCTTCCCCGGACCTCAGCGACAATGAATTGTCCCTGCTTTTCTCTTCGCCCACTCCGAAGCTCGTCTGTTCCTCTAGGAATCTCGGCGGAGACACCTTCCCTATCAGAACGTCTCCCTCCTTTACGCTCGTCTCCTTTTCTATCAGCCCGTCTTCGCTGAGCTTCGAATAAACATGCTCCCCAAGGTAGCCGTCTGTTGTCGGAGCCGGCACTTTGAAGTGGTCCTGCTGGCCACCTGGATATCGTCTCTCTTCATCCGCATAGGTCCTGAAGAAAACAGTCCTTCCGAGGCCCCTGTCGACAGCCGCCCGGTTTATTACCTGCGCGTCCTTCATGTTGTAACCGTGGTATGTCGATATGGCAACTACGAAGTTCTGCCCCGCAGGGTGCCTGTCGAACTTGAGGGTCCTGTAAGTCGTGCTGTTCACTATCGGCACCTGCGGATAGTACATGACATATGCTCTTGGATCATACCTTCTGTTAAAGTTGAGGGCGTAAAGCCCCTGGCTCTGCTTCACGAAGTTTGCAGAGAGTGGGTGCCTCCCTGCGCTGTTGTATTCCTGGAACACGCTGGCGCTGAAGGTGAAGCCGAAGATCGAAGCGGGGTCTATCTCGAGATGCGTAGTCTCTTTCGTTATGTCCGCCTCGCTCTTTGCCACAAGTATGTTCTCTTCCTCCTCCGCGTCAAGATACTCTATTACGCCCCTTCTCAGCAAATAGTTGAAATCTATTTCCTTGCTTTTCACTTTTTCCTTTAGCTCAGGGGTGTACCTGCTGATCCCATCGTCTACTATTATGTAGGGCTTCCTCGCCCTGCCCCTGTCCGCGTTTATGTGCACCTCGTTTAGCTTCTTTCTGAAAGATACGTTTACCTCGCCGGAAATTATCCCAGAGCGCCTTGCTTTCCTTATCTCTTCGGCGAACGCGGCACCGCTCTTTACGAAGCCGAGAACGCTCCCATCAAGATACACGTAACATTTTTCGCTAGCCGCCATAACATCACTTCTTTTCTACAAGGCCCATCTCCTTTATCTTCTCTTCCAGCGTCTTCGTGTCTGCTCCGACGGTGACTCTTGAAAGTATGGCCAGATACCTCGTAAGGCCGACTTCTGTTCCTTCTGGTGTCTCGCTCGGGCATATCTTGCCCAGATGTGTCCCATGGACATCCCTGGCCATCAGGTGAGGATGCTTTTTCGCCAAAGGTGACTTTACTCTTCTGAGATGAGCGTAAGAGCTGAAGAAGTTCACCCTGTCGAGTATCTGCGAGACTCCGGTCTGGCCGGCAGGCCACGAGCCCGTGCCCATCGAATACAGTATCTTTTCGGTGAGGGTGTCGGTGTTGATGTTGCTTCTTACCGATAGCTTTCTTCCACGGGCGGTTGTTCGCTCTATCTGGTACTTTATGTCCCGCACCAGGAACTTGAAGGCGTTGTTGAAAAGCTCTTCCATAAGGTCCCCGGCAAGCTTGATTCTCTTGTTCGCATAGTGGTCCTTGTCATCGGATTTCACATAGCCGTAAGCCACCATCGATGCCCTTTCCGCCATCCTTATCAAGTAGAGGGCTTTCTCGTATCTTTTCTTCGGGTCGGTGCTGAGATGCGGCAATATGTAAGTGTCGAGCTGCATTTCTGCCCTTTTCTGCTGGTAGCTCTTCGCCTGGTTCGGCGCGCTCATGTGACCAAGCTGCGCGATCACGTCGGCTGTTGACATCTCCTTTGCCTCGCTGAGATCTATATTAAGAAGCATGTCGTTCTTCGTTTCAGGATTTGTGACGCTATCCAGCATTTCTTTTGTGGAAAGGCCGAGCGCCTTAAGTATCATGACAAGGTCCATGCCCTTCGATATTGTTGGGAAAAGTATCCTGTATACGCCGTATTCGTCTCTGGTTATGCTGCACCTCGCCCTGAAGTTAACCGTCGTTGAGAAAACCTTGCTGGTTATGCTCTTGTTCTTCTCTTTTGTGCAGATTATCCTATTCGGTGCAAGATCCTCTATGCCGACGAGAACCCTTTCCTTGCCTTTTATTATAAAGTATCCGCCGGGATCATCAGGATCTTCACCTTCGTTTATCAGCTGCTCCTTTGTCATGTTGTGCGTGTAGCAGAGGTCACTCTTCACCATGACGGGTATCTCGCCTATGAACGCCTCGCCCATGGCGTCTGTCTTTTCTATACCGGACACAATTGGCGTGTACGTTATGTAAACCGGCGCAGCGTAAGTGAGATTCCTTATCAGCGCCTCATTCGGCATTATCCTTTTTGTTGAGCTGTCGGCTTCTATTATCACCGGCGGCTCAAGCCTTGCATTAGAGAACTTGATTGCGAAATCGGCCACTTCGGGCTCGACCATGCTCTGGGCGTCTACCACTTTCTGGAGCCCTAGCCTTATGAACCTGTTGTAGCTCTCTATCTGGTGGTACACTAAAGAAGTGTTCATCAGATACGATTCAAGAAGCTCGTGATTGTCCATGGTTCAACCCTTTACCACATACCTATAGTATACATACTTCGCATTAGGGTCTATCCTGCTTATTGCGATTAGCTGACCAGCCTTTGCCTCGAGCTTTACCGCCTGCGGGTCGCTCGATAATATTCTAGGGAACTTCTCTATGGGAACTCCGTATTTCTTTATCACTTCTCTGGTTTCGCTGTCGCTAAGAAGCTTATGCTGAAGTATAAGTTCTGGGGCGGAAACCAACAGCTCACCATAAAATTAAGCACTAAATCCTCTAACAGAGGTCCAGACTGATATATTAGCATAAGTAGTCTTTATATATCTTTTTGTTAGGGTTTTGTAAGCGCCTACATGGCACGTTTGTCGAACTTCGCGCCTTTCTAAAATAACGCATATATATTTAAAACTTCATTGCAAGTTATAACAGATTCATTGGGAGTGGTGGGCGGTTTGATTTCGAGAGTCAAAGCGAAAAAAGGCAAAGGCCAGAATGCGATGGAGTATCTGCTCACTTACGGCTGGGCCATACTAGTTATAGTAATAATAGTCGCGCTGTTGTTCTTATTCGCATCACAACCGTCGACTGTTGCGCCGAACAAGTGCACGTTCGCAAGCGGGTTCTATTGCCCAGACCTAGTTATCGGCGCCAACCAGATATCGCAAAACACCGTGTTCTTGGCTGAGATAATCAACCAGCAGAACTTCCCGGTCACTGGAATTACCGCAAGCGCGGTTATAAACAACGTGACGCTGGGGCCCGCCCAATGCGTGCCGTCTTCCGTGCCTGCCGGCGGCGCCAGCTATTGCACGCTCGAGGGCGCACCTCTTGGCGTCTCGCTCGGCGCACTCGTATCGGGCACTTTCACTGTAAATGTGCTCAGCTGCGGCCTGCTTCCAAACTACCCCCAGACAGGAAACTGCGTTAACGCACCGCCACAGACGTTCGTCGCGACTCTTCTAGGGCATGTCGAACTGCCGCAGAACGCTCCCACTACCACTACGATTTCAACACCAACATTTACGCTTACAACCGCAAACTCACCTCTTAGCTATGGGACAACGACGCCGGCAGGGACTGGCATTTACGCTTATGGATCATTGGTGACTTTGGGCGAAACCCCTGCTCCGAGCAACGTTTTTGTAAGCTGGACATGCACCGGAGTCGGTACAGGGTGCTCTACAGGCTATACTGGAACCAATCCGTCACCAACAATAACGATAACCAACACTATCACAGAAACGGCTTCGTTTGCGCCGACTTCGCCAAGCAGTGGCTTCCAGCCGGGTGACATATACTTTTTGGACGCGAATCCCAGCGGTTACAACGTTGTTATAGCAAACTCGATAACCGATAAGATAGTTAATTCCATAGTAGTGCCGGGTGGGGCGGTAGATATAGCCTCTTCGCCGGACGGAAGCAGGGTCTACTTCGAATATTCAGGCACAGACACGTACATAGGCGTGATAAACACAGCCACTGAAGCAGTAATAGACACTATAAATGTTGGGCCTGTGGGTACAGGCCAGCTAGTGATGCAGCCAGCCGGCTCAAAGCTATACTTAGATGCCATCTCAGTCGGACTTTCGAACGTAATAACTGTTGCAATACCGAGCTACAGCGTAGTAAACACCATAAGTCTCCCATCCGCTAATAGCTTTTATTACTTTACAATCAACCCAAGCGGATCCACATTATATGGCGAAATCGGCAGGGGGATCGAAACCATAGATACTGCCACAAACACGATTACCAGCTATAATAGCTTGATAGCCAACTGTGCAGGCGCATGCCATGACCAAGGAATCTTCATGTCACCGACAGGTACAAACCTGTTCCTGTTGTATTTTGAAGGAATCCCGAGCGCCTTTGATGTCAGCACGTCTCTGCCGTATTCATCTGCCGCGATAAATGATCCAGGTGCAAACTTCGGCACGCGCTCCGGCGTTTTTGCGTCAAACGGCGGCTCTGCATATCTGGTTGATTATAGCGGCAGCAATACAATTACGGTAGATACGTCTACTAATACCATAACAAATACGATAACGATGAACTCCCTGTTTTACACGACAGACTATATTGCGATATCGCAGGACGGCTCTAGGTTGTACGTTCCAATACAGGGCCCGAGCAGTTGTCCGACGTTCCCCTACTGCGGAAACGTCGAAATAATAAATACGGGAAGCCACACCATAATAGGCAATATTACAGATTCGCAAGGCTACCCTGGGCCCATAACAGTGTTACCGTAGTCGGCAAAAGGCGTCTTCGAGGGGCCCACACACATAAATAACTGGAAAACAACAGCTATATTATGCAGACAAAGGGGAGAAAGCTTATGCTTTCTCAGAACAGCAAAGAGCAAATAAAGACTCTTGAGATAGTAGTACTCATGTGCTTTGCAAGGATTCAGCTAGCTTTTGGAGAAGTAACTCCGGAGCTAAAAAAGATAGCCGGATGGGAGTCTCTTACCCCAGATCGGAATGAAGATGCTGCGCTAAGCGTGAAGTCTTATGTACTGGGGCACGGGGAAGGTGATACCGACACCGGGGCGCTTAATTATTTGTCATGCGTAGTGAACGATTTGCGCGACATGGAACGGATAGAATTCGTCGGCGGAACAACGCTTGTCCTAAAAGAGCTTTTGGAGAAGATGGAAAAAGAGGGCCTTATACAAAAAGGGTGGCACATAGGCTATTCGGGTAGTAGAGGAACTGCCACCTAGAAAAAGGCATAAGCACGCGAGTAAAAACAGGCTTAAAACTAGAATAGGAGTCTGCAACGTCAACTAAAAATGATAAAACTTTAATAAACAATAAGGGCTTTATCCCTAAGCGGATATGGAGTCCTCGAAGATGGTGTGAACCTATGGAGGCAATCAATTTCCTGTTTATCGTAACCGTTGCACTGATAGCCGCGGTAATTGCCATCTTCGTGTTCATAGTATCTGCTCCGATAAACCAGACACCTAGCACGCCCAATTTTAACGGCTCCGGAATAATACCTGGAGCCGTAAACGGAAGGCAGTTCAATACGTCGGATATAGCGCAACACCTCTACAACGAGATCAATTCCAGCAAGGCCTTCAGCATTAACTATTCCGGAAAAGTGGTTGCGGGCGTTTATACCGCGCCGGTCGGGCTTGTGACTGTGACCGTCCCGATATCTTACAGTTTCATCAAATTCGGGAATGATACCAGAAGCACATTGGCGGAGAGCGATGTTCCATATTTGGGCAACAGCACGAAGATAACAATAGTCAAAGGGAACCTTATAGCGTACACGTGCAGCAAGACCAGTTCATCTGTTTATGGATTCAATTGCACGCAATCGGCGCCTTATAGTCAGGTTGTCCTACTATATTCAATATTCGGTGCCCTTGCGAACAACACATTAAGATACGCCGTGGCAAGCTCTTATCATGGGGAGCATTGCGTCGCTACAGGGGGCACAGCCACAATCCCCCCAAGCGCCCTCTCTTCCGCTTTCGGCGGCAGCGAATTCTCGAGGGGGAGCCAGTATTTCAACTTCACGGACTGCCTCTCCCAAGACACTTATATCCCGCTGAATCTTTCTCTTGCCCAGATACCTGCTGCGAACGGGACATATGTCTCAATATACGTCCACATTACTTCGTTCAATGCGCCTGTAACTGAAAACGAGGTGCTCACCCTTCCCGGCCGCGTCACAAATGCGCAATGATGAAAGTCAGTGCCTGCTTCTCTTCTGCAAATGCATGTTCCACTATGAACTGTGATCCGGAGGTGCAATATAGTGGGTGGATAGCAGCGTCAGCGAC
>JAKAPD010000033.1 GCA_021812025.1 Microcaldota archaeon
ATGACTAAGACTTATGGATATTATTACAAAGCAATAGGGATCAAGCCGTTACCGGAATTATCAGACATAGCAAAGATCCTGAAAAAAGGCAGGGCCATGAGGGTCTTGGACTTTGCGTGCGGCAACGGCAGGAATTCCGTGTACCTGGCAAAACAAGGGTTTGATGTATACGGATTCGACATCGCAGAAGAGGGGGTGAAAAACACGCGGAAACTCCTCGAGAAAGCAGGGCTCAACGCACACATTAGGAGATTGGACATGCTCAAGCCGCTGCCATATGACGACGGATTCTTCGATGCGGTGCTTGCGATCAGGGCAATGTACCATGCGAGAATTGCAGATTTGAGGATGGTGCTCTCAGAAGTGTCGAGGGTAACGCGGTCTGGGGGGTATTTCTATTGGCTGGGCCGTGCGCCGAGCATGCATAAGCAATTGTTAGCCCGGAAAGACCCTATGATGACAGGTGCCGAATGGTTCAAAAAGCTTGAAACGCGAACCTACATGAATATGGCTGGGGAATTCAAAGGCTCGATTTCCCATTATTTCACGAAAAGCGAAATTGAAAAATTCCTGGAGAAATACTACAGGATAAAAAGCATGAAGTTTGACTACGAGACACAAGACCTATGGTACAAGACGCGCGTCTTCTCGGTCCTTGCGGTGAAGAAATGAGAGCGGCGCTTTACAGCGGCGGCAAGGATTCCACTTTGGCGGTCCATAAGATGTCAGAACAGGGCAAACCTATTGAACTGCTTATCTCTTCGATATCGGACAACGAGTTCAGCTATATGTTTCACAAGCCCAACATAAAATACACGGAACTTCAAGCGCAGGCGATGGGAATAAAACATGTTTTCTTTACCACGAAAGGAGAAAAAGAAAAAGAGTTAGCAGATCTTGAAAATGCACTCGTCAAAAATAAAGTAACAGAACTAGTAACAGGCGCAGTGGCAAGCACCTATCAAAGAGACAGGATCAACGTAATATGCAAAAAGTTGGGAATAGTCCATCATGCCCCACTGTGGAACATAGAACCTTTGGTCGAGTTGAACGAGCTTGCAGAGAAATTCGACGTGATAGTCACAAGAGTAGCAGCAGAAGGTTTTGATGAGACCATTCTTGGCAAAAGACTTGACAAAAAGATGATTGAGAAGCTCCTTCAATTGAACAAAAAATACAGGACGCACATGCTCTTTGAAGGCGGGGAAGCGGAATCCTTCGTCCTCGACGCTCCTCTTTTCAAGAAAAAGATCATTATAAGGAAATCGCACAGCGAATGGCAGGGCAGCGTTGGCACTTTTGTGATAGATGATGCAATACTAGAAGGGAAGTGATCGTTTGTCAGTGATAGAAACCGCCCTTTTTGGAATAATCGCGCTCGTGTCATTCGGGCTTAACGATTATTGGGGACCTCTTGTCTCTAGGAAGATAGGCGCGTTCGAGACTTCTATGCTCTCCAGGTTCTTCGCAGTTGTCGTTTTCTTCGCGATATTCCTTTTGTTGTTTTTCCAGGTTCCGAGCATCAGCGGCTATGTCATCGCGTTGCTCCTTGCTACTGCTACCGTAGAATTGATAGGCACCGTCGCATTCTACAAGGGCGCTAAGATGGGCCAGATCGCGATTATAACCCCGATCGCCAATACATCCTCGATAGTCACGGTCGCCCTCGGACTGATATTCCTGAGCTTTCCGCTGACTTCGTTGGAGTACGTGAGCATGGGCATGATAATTCTCGGAACGCTTCTCGCCACTTTCAAGTTAAAGGACATAAAGAAGCTCAAGCTGAACAGGCTGGCCGTTGGCGCAGAACTCGGCTTCCTTGCTATGGCATGCTGGGGCACCGGGCTGTTCCTCCAGATTTTGCTTGTCGAGCAGATAGGCTGGTTCCTGCCTGGGCTCCTCGTAAGCGTCGTCATGCTGATCTATTTCGCCATATATTACAAGGCATCTAAGGTGAAGTATGTCGCTCCGAAGTCTGAATGGCTTGTACTGTTCCTCGTCGGCCTTACCGTAGTTGTCGGCCTCCTCGCCTACAACTTCGGGGTCACAGGAACTGATCCATTGATAGTCGCGCCGATACTAGCCGCTGCTCCCGCCCTTACAGTGGTCCTGGCGCTTGTCAGGTTGAAGGAGAAGATCGATCCCAACAACATGTTCGGGATAGCGCTCATCGTTCTTGGGCTCGTGATGCTGGCGCTGTAGCCTCATGTATAAATATTAGCTAAATCTCAACAATTCTTATGTCCTTGGAAGCCCTCAGGCCGCATTCTGTTTCTCCTGCCGAAGCTTTGGTTGAGAAAACTGCGAAACCTGAAAGCGTCAACTGGTACGTCACCTCTATCTGCAACTACAAATGCGACTTCTGCTTCTTCACGGACAGGGGCTTCAGGGCCTCGCTCGACAAGCCGTCGCCGCTGCACCTGACTAAGGAGCAGTCGATGAAGATACTAACGATGCTCTTTGAGGCGGGAACCAAAAAGATCACGTTTGCCGGAGGCGAGCCGACCACATATCACCTGCTGCCGGAACTCATAGAGCGGGCGAAGCGGCTAGGCATGACCACCATGCTTGTGACGAACGGAACAGGACTGACCGACTCGTTCCTTGATTCCGTGACCGGATATTTGGACGCCGTTAAATTCAGCATAGATTCGCCTTCCAACCATACAGAATATAGGATGGGGAGAGGATACGGCCACCATGTGGATGAGGCCCTGATGGCTGCGGAAAGAGTCGAGAAGAAAGGAATGATAATCATGCTCAATACCGTGGTAAGCAGGCTGAACCTCGATGAGGACATGACGCCGATAGTCAGGAAGCTGAGGCCGGTGCGCTGGAAGGTATTCCAGATACTGCCGGCTATGGACATGAACGCCGCTAACTGGGACAAGTTGAAGATAACCGGGGAAGAATTCCAATCGTTTATCGAGCGGCATAGTAAGCTTATGCCTATAGTAGAGGACAACGAAACCATGGCGGACTCTTATGTTATAATAGATCCGATAGGCAGGTTCATGCAGGATTCCGGGAAGCGGCACGTGTACAGCACGCCGATACTGGAAGTCGGGGTTATGCCGGCACTGGCCCAGGTGGGTTGGAACTATCTGATGTTCCTCAAGAGGGGCGGGAGATACGAGCTGCCTGAGCACCGAAAGTGATAATAGAGCGCCGGTATATAACTATTCAGTCCTTGCGCGAGCATGGATTAGTGTAAGCTTATCATGGGCCTGTCGTCCAACGGTTAAGACGCTAGCCTTACACGCTTGAGACAGGAGTTCGACTCTCCTCAGGCCCACATGTGAGTTTATGGCGGGGAAATCAGTTGTATCAACAAAGATACTTCCAAAAGTCAAGTTTAGAGTAGCACCGCTTGACGACTATTTCTCCGAACTGCACAGGTTCTTGAACCCCGATGCGAACCACTATGACTGGAGCGGCGGAGTTCTTAAAAAATATCCTGGACTTAAAGATAAGTTGCAGAGTGTCACTGACGTAAAGGAACGGGAGAAAATCGAGCAGGGCTTCTTTGAAGAAGTAGAAAGGGAAGAACTGCCAAAAATGGAAATTGCGAGAGAGGAGTTTCAAAAGGCATGGGATAAGATTGGTGATGACTTGATGCGGGCGCTCTCGGAGATTCTGGAGATCGATTGGGGCGAGAATGACCGGAAAATAACCGCGACCTTGACGCTAAATCCGATAATGCCCAGATTCCCCGAACAAAGAATGTTCCGTGTTTTCTACGGGGCGGATGCGGAGCATGCGATTGATACTGTAATACATGAGAGCTTGCATTTTCTCTATTTTGAAAAGTGGAGTTTGATATTTCCCGAAATAAAAGCCGATAAAACCGGTAAGGATAACCCTGCTTGGAAGCTAAGCGAGATCGTCACCGGGGTCATACCGAATGATCCACGCATCCAATTCATCTTCAAGCATGAATTCCACACTTATAGAGAATTCCAGAACACAAACATTGATGGTAAGCCTCTGGTGTCCCACATTCAAAGATTATATGACGAAAGAGAGGACTTTGCAGATTTCCTCAGGAAAGCTTGGGAGTTCGTAAAGCTGCATGAAAAAGAGATCCCATAGACATTTCACACGCTTGAGACAGGAGTTCGACTCTCCTTTGACCCATTTGCATTTTTCGACGCAGGATAATACTCGCGGCTTTGATGCTTCCATCTGCGCTTTCTCTCTTTACCAAAATAAAATTAGGAGTCTATAATAATTTCTCAGTTTTTTATTAGCTTAGTGAATGCAAATGGCTAAAAAAACGACAAGAAGAGCGAAGAAGGATCCGAAGAGAAAGAGGAAAATGCGGAGATAATCCTTCTTCGACCGGCAATCCCTGGCAAGGATTGCCTCTACTATTTACTCGTTTTGGCTTTTTGACGCTTCATCGTCGTGGCTCCTCCACAGGTAAAGAGCCGCTATCGACCTGTATGGGACCCAGTTCTTCGATATCTTTTCCATGAATGCCTTGCTGGGCCTCTGTCTCAGTTTGTAGGCTCCCTTTATCGCATTCTGCAGCCCCAGGTCGTCCATCGCGAAGACGTCCACTCTCCTGAGATTGAACATCAGGAACATCTCTGCCGTCCATCTTCCTATGCCTTTTACTTCGTCCAGTACGGCTATTATTTCCTCGTTCGGCAGCTTCTTCAGCCCATCGAGATCGAGCTGTTTGTTCTCAATCCTTTCGCAGAGATCTTTCATGTATGAATATTTCTGCGGTGATATTCCGGCTGCCCTTACTTTCTTTTCCGAGGTGCTCAGGAACTGCTTCGGTGTAGGTATCTTCCCGCCGTACAGCTTCCTGAACTTCTTGATTATGGCATCGGCCGCCTTTCCGGATATCTGCTGGTAGATGAAGGCCTGCATCAGCGATGCGTACGGGCCAGGCACATGATCCCTCACGTCTATGTAGCCTATCCGCTTTATCAACCTTGAGAGTACCTTGTCGTTCCTCTTGAGATGCAACATCGCCTTCCTCCAAACCCTCTTGTCCGTCAACTCTTCAAAGCTCATCTGAACTACTTCTTAAACAAGCTTTTTATATGTAGAGATTGAGTATTTACTGGTGGCTTTATGCCGGGCGCCTGGGACAGAGGAAAAGCACAGTCGGGGCTCGAATACCTTATGAACTACGGCTGGGCTGTGCTGATGATAGTAATAGTGCTCGGCATACTTTACGCGATAGGCATTCTCAACTTCAGCAACATAACACAGCAGGCGTGCACGCCTGCTACTGGCTTCTCGTGCACGAATCTGACGCTTAACACTTCGGGATATCTTGCGGCTACGGTCGGCACTTCCATAGGCTCTTTGTCAATCACCGGCACGGGCTGCTCGAACAGCACCAATGCTCCGCCGTCAAACACATTCGTCAATCAGAGTCCTACTGTGCCGCTTGTGCAGGGATCGCAAGTGGTGCTCGTCTTCAAGTGCCCGGTATTCCTGAGCCAGATAGGCGCCCCGTTCCAGGGCACGATATGGCTAAAGTACAACCAGACTACTGAGAATTCGCTGGTGTCTACGGTGGGCGCGATATCGCTGACCGAATCGACATCGAACAAGGTGTGATTATGTTTGGGCAACCTGCGCTAGAGTTCCTTATGACATACGGCTGGGCTGTGCTCGTCATCGTGATAGTCCTAGTACTCCTTTATGCTTCCGGAATCATCAATTTCCATGGAGCGGCAAACGGCTGCACACCTGCTACGGGCTACATCTGCAAGAACGCGGTGTTGACTACAAATAGTCTGCTGAACGCCACTATAGGGATCCCACTGAGCCTTATAACTGTTACCGGTACTGGCTGCTCTTCAAACCAGTCGGCACCGGCAACTTTCAACAGTCCGTTTGTAGTAGGCAGCGGAAGTGCAAGGAACTCGCTCCAGATATCTGCAGGGCAGGAAGTGTCGCTCTCGTTCACATGCCCGCTTGTCATCACAGGGGTAGGAATCCCGTTCTCCGGTTCTCTGTGGCTTAGATACAACACATCCACAACAAACGGAATAATCTCGGAAATCGGAACCGTTTCCATAATGCAGAGCTGAAAGTTTTCAAGAATCTTTTTATATATATATTATTGTAGTATTAATGTAGACGTGATCGAATGTTGAACAAGAAGGCGCAGTCTGGGCTTGAATACATGATGAACTACGGATGGGCTGTGGTCGTCGTAACAATCACATTGGTAATATTATTTAATCTGGGGTTCTTCAACTACTCCAATTTCAGCACAACC
>JAKAPD010000034.1 GCA_021812025.1 Microcaldota archaeon
TCCGATCTTTCCACCACCCCTAAACCGAAGCCCATCAGCGCCACTCCTAGATAAAGGATCCATATATTGCTGCCGAGCAGGTACCCAGTCGCGAGTAGCGCAGTCCCTATGCCAGTTAGAATGTAGCCCAGATAGCCCAATGCCTTTACTTTGTTGAGCCCCTTCCTTGAGCCTATGTAGTAGCCGGTTATCGCAGAAATCCCAAGATAAACAGCATAGGAGGCTATGCCTAGCGCGCTGTTGTTCGAACCCTCAGCTATCGTCAGGATTGGGAATCCAAGGCTGTAGTATGCGAACCCATAAAGCGCTGTGGCTATGATTACTCCTCTAAATGCGCCCTTCTCAATTGTGAATGACTTTGTTTGCTTCGCCGGGAAAGGCAGGACGCGCCTTCTCCTCCTGATGTCGCGCGTCACGATTAGAAGGAATACCGACACCGTAATCGGCATAGCCGTTACAAGCAACACGACGTTCTGGCTGAATTTCATGGATATGAGCGCCAATAGGGCCACAACTGCGAGTGCGCCTCCCCCAATGTCCAGGGCATGCAGGAACCCGAACGCCTTGCCCAGATCCTTTTTCTGCACGGCATCTGCGAGCATGGCTCTCCTTGGAGGCACCCTGAAGTTCCTAGCCCACCAGCCTCCGGAGAAAAGTACGATAGCTATGATTGGGTTCATCGTCAGGCCGACCAGCGACATCAGTATTATGAATACGCTGCCGAGCACGGCGAGCCATTTCCTGCTGTACTTGACACCCAGAAGCCCAGCGATATAGGCGAACAACGCGCCGCCGCCGAACGCGAGCGCGTTCGCAAGGCCAAAATAAAAGCTGCTTGATGAAAGAGTCAATACCAGGTAAATAGGGAAAAGCGCCTGCACCGCCTGATAGCCGAGATCTGCGAAAAACGCCGAGAACGATATCAGCAACACGTCCCTGTTCAGCCACTCCGCCATTGGCGCACCTCCCAAAACCGTAAATATTTGCCAGCGAATTCATAAAAAACGCACAGTATAAATATTAAGTGGGGCACAGTTTGATTCGATAGGAATGGCAAGCAGTTCTTCATTCAAGGATATGCCCAAGAACGAGATAGACGCGCTTAAAGCGCTGGCGAAACTTGGCGCAGACGTTACCGAAGCCAGGAAGGACCAGGTTTATGGGGCGAAAGTCGGCGCCTATCTGTCTATGATAGGCATCGATAAAAGGCCGGAAACGCTTGCGAGGTGCGCAAGCCTGCTTGAGAAGTTCAAGGGAAGCGACAACCTTATCAAGATACTGACTTTGTTGAAGGAAGCATCCGACAGGAACGGAGACGTCGGATTCAACAGCCTGCTGAATGTCGCTACGGACATAGCTTTCAGCGACGATGCGCTGATCGCATATCTTGAAAAGAAAAGCACATTTGACATGCCGGAGGGAACGGTGCTGAGGCCAAGCGACGGCTATCTGAGGCTCCTGAGAGGGCTTGCACAGCGGGGTTACGAACTGTTAAGAGCCGATGCGGCTTCAAAAACCTAAAGACTTGCTTTGAAAACTTTAAAAATGGCTTTATTTAAATATCTCAAATGCACCATCTAATTATACAAAAAGGATTTAAATTTATTTTGAGAGGTGTTATCTCAGTGGCGATCCAAAATTTGACAATAACGCAAAGTCAATTCGAGGTTCAGCAGGGCATCCTATCGTTAGTCCAGCCTCTTGTCGGAAAAGTCCCGGAAGCCAAAGTGAAAGAGGTGGCGGATGCATGGAAAAACTTTGCGAAGAGCGCGCCGCCGCAAGTCGTGCTGTATTCGCTCCGCCAATGCCAGAAGGAATTGGGCGACGCGAAGAAGCCTAACGAGATGGCCGAGGACCTTAGATCGATAGCGAAGAGCATTAGCAGCTACCAAAGCAACAGTTACAAGTGCCCAGATGATTACTCCAGATTCCTCGACAGAATGGATGATATCGTATGCAAATACCTGCAGGAAGAAAGGCTCAGGTTGCACGTCTTCCAGAGGGCAGAATTGATAGGCGATTTCCTAGATACTTCAAATCCTAACCTGAGCGGCGCATACCTGCTGGGCGACAGGTTGGATAACCCAACTACCAAAAAGCAGCTGAGGAAGGACGATGAAGATGACGATGTAGAACAGGGAGACAGCGGGGGCAGAGCGCCTGGTTCGATGCCTGCTTCGACCAGCGGTGGAATCGCAGCGCCCGTACGCTGAGCCGCACCGTTTAAATATTACACCGTTTTGATAGTATCCTGATTTTATGCCGGAGAAGAGCCGCGATACGCAGGACGGCAACCACGGACGTGCAAAGGGGAAGCTTTTGCGATTTCTAAGGAGGCTTGATTCGCTTTTTGACGATAAACAAGGCGTTGGGGAAGAGGAGCCTCTGCGGCCCCGGGAGCGGGAAAGCTGGCCTGCTGATGAAAAACCAGACAACGCCATAAAGCTCGCGAAAACCTGCGAGCTTTCCATAGAGATAGTCAGGGAAAGCCCGGTTATCCTTTATGAAAGGCGGAAGCTAAACCGGATGCTCGAGCAGGCGCTGTCCTCTCTCGTGTCGGAATACGAATTCATGGAAGAAACCAGGCACCTTGCGCACACCAGTGACTATTCCGCATTCATAAGCGAACAGCGGAAGGAGCTCTTTGGGCTGTTGCTCGATTATTACAAGGGCGCGTTCTTCAAGAGAGCCGATTACCTGAACGGTTATGCCCAGCACATGGCGCGCAGGCTCGCTGGGAAGCAGGGGTTTGCCCATTTGGGTGAAGAGCTTTCAGGCTCTGAGCTTGCTTACGAACTTGCTGGGCTCATGGGTTCCGGCGCTAGGGACATGGTTGCCATGCTCGAGGGGATAGTCGATATCGCCGCACTTTTGCCGCGAAACGCAGATGCAGCCAACGGGTTGGATGACGATGTGGTATTGCCGGAGCTGAGCGTGAACCTTTTTGATATTGGTATGATACTGTCTGAAGCCTCCAAGGCGCAAAACATCAGCGACGGGGCGCGCTCGTTCCTGGACGATGCCAATAGGCTTGCCGCCGAATACGCTGACGCCTATGGGGCCTCAAGGGACATACAGGAGCTCTTGGCATCGCTATCGGCTGACAGCGTAATGAACAGGATGCTCGGGATCGAGAAATCAGCAGCAGACCTGGATCCCAGGACCGACGTGAGGGACTTCTATGCGAGGGTCGAGGAGCTAAGGGGCTTTGCGATGATGATGGGGGAGGCTTGCATATGTTTCGGATGGAACAAGGGAATAAACAGCATAAACAATGCCCTCTCTTTGGCGGCGATGCGCCTGCTAAACTGCAACGGCGCATATATGAACGTAGACCTTGCGAAAGGCCTTGCAGAGGCAACGCCGAGCCGGGACGCACGGATCGCGCTCGAGAAATATCTGGCCGATATCGAACCTGTGCGCCAGGAATTCCTCAGGAGGCAGTGCGCAGCCGAGAGCCAGGAATGACCATATAAACATCCGGAAAACATCAGTTTGCAGGCTCGGCATTAAAGCTGGGAAATCAAAAAGGCAAGAGGGTTTTGCCGCGATCGTGTAGCGCAATGAGGCGCTCTTCAGAGCCCGATCAGGCGCCTTACCGCCAGATACAGCTCGTCTGCTGAATTCTTGTCCTTTGCCTCTATGTAGATTCTTACCAGCGGCTCCGTGTTCGACTCCCTGATTAAAACCCATGAGCCATCGTCAAGCAGGTATTTGATGCCATCTATGTCCAACCTTTCTATTATCTCCCTGCCGGCCAGCTCCGTCCTTGACTTTTCATTTTTTAGCATTTCCAGATCCATACTCAGTTTCTGCATCTTCTGCACGTTCACCTGAAGGTACTCGCCATATGCATACTCGCTTGCGACCTCTTTCCATATCTCACTGAGCGGCTTTGACGAATTCGCGATTATCTCGCACATGAGCGCTCCGCTCATAATGCCGTCCTTCTCCGGCGCGTGCCAGCCGAAGCCCAGCCCCCCGCTCTCTTCCACAGCCAATATGGCTCCGTTTATCAGTTCGTTCGCCAGGTATCTTATTCCGACAGGAGTCTCTACCAAGCCCAAACCGTGCTTCTCGCATAGCCTATCGAGCGCATGCGTAGTTGAAACAGTCCTTGCTATGTTTCCGTGCATACCTTTGGCCTTGACCAAATAGTCGGCCACTATCAGCCCTAGCATGTTGCCCGTGTAGTACATGCCATTCTCGTCGAATACACCTATCCTGTCGGCATCGCCGTCGTTGGCTATGCCTATGCCGGCGCCTGTCGAAAGCACGGCCTGCCTGAGCTCCTGGAGATTGTCCTCTTTTGGCTCCGGATTCAGATTGGGGTTGAAAGCGTAATCGCCGTGCAATTCCTGTACTGCGGCGCCCGCTTCCAGAAGGAACCTTGAAAGATACCCTGCGCCCGCTCCATGCATCGAGTCCACCACGGCTTTCATCTCCTTGACCCTGCTAAGGTCGAGCTTTTGCCTGAGCGAAGCGAAATACGTTTCTCTTGGATCGAACTCGTTTGCGATCCCTTCGGTCTTCTTCACCTCTTCCCTTGGAATATGCGCTTCTATCTTCTCAGTCATCTCTATCGGAGCCGGAGCGCCCATGGCAGTAAGTACCTTTATGCCATTGTACACCCACGGGTTGTGGCTTGCCGTAACTTCTATTCCGGCTATTGCATTATTGTCTATCACTGCCAGCGACATGACCGGTGTGGGCGTCGGCGCAGTGGTGATCATGACATTGAAGCCGAAGCCGTTCAGCGCTCGCGACGCCGTCCTTGCGAAGTCCCTTGAAAATTCCCTTGAATCAAATCCAACTACAACGGTCCCGTGCTCGTATTTTTCCTTCAGGTATCTCGCTATCCCGTGCGTGACCCTGAGCACGTTCTTTTCGTTAAAGTCCCTATCTGCCCTGGCCCTCCAGCCGTGGGTGCCAAACTTTATCTGGTCCATCGGTAGAATGATGAATACCAAAACTTAAATTGGTTGCCTATCTGCGCTACGTAGCCTTTATAAATCTTGTAAGTGATTATAAAGGAGCAGTAAATCCCGGAAACGCCCAGTGCAACTGATATTTAAGTGATATTATGCCAACAAAAACAACCGTAACTAGCGCTGACCCAAAAGCGGGCGCCGGAAAAGCCAGCTCGGGGAATAGGGCAGCAGGAGACAATGAAAAGATAATGTTTTTTATTGCTTATGTGATTCCCCTATTGACAGGATTGCTCGTATTCCTCATGTATGGTAGCAAGGACAAAAGGCTGAGGTTCCACGGGATACAGGCATTTCTCTATGGTGTAGCAACACTGATATTTTCATGGCTGATAGCGCTGGTATTCTTCTTCTTTTTCCTGGGAGTCATTGCGGACATAGTTCTGCTGCTGCTTTGGCTCTACGGCCTTTACATAGGCTACAAAGCCGGTTATGAGGACAAAGACATAGAGCTCCCGTTCATAGGCAGTATGGCGAAGAAATCATAGTCGCTTGTTTCAAATACCTAAAATTTTTTCCTTTTTCCTTCTTTTTCGTTTTCCTTAAATATTAGGAACGACGCACTATATGTAGTGAGCAGATGGGAGACAGATGGACAGTAAACAGCGGCGCCGGAAGATACATGCCGCTGTTAAGGAAGACAGATTCTGAGGAATCCTCGGTGCAGAACAGAGTAACAAGAAGGGAAGAAACGCTTCTGACTGCGACACCGCTAGACCCCATGGAGAAGCTTCCGAAGGGACCGCAACCGCCTGAACCGAAATTTAATGGCCAGGATTCGTTGATGGTATTCAGGATAAGAAGGGTCAGGGAATCCGGCCAGAACTGAAAACGATCGGCGCCGGAGGGGCAATCGACCCGCTTTGTCCCGTTTTCAAATTCCTAAAAATATGCTCTGATTTTTTATACTGCACTCATATTTAAATATCTAAAAGCACCGACGTTAATTAATGAGTGGACTCGATTCTATTACTCAGAGTGGAAAGAACAGGATGAGATATTCTCCTTTCATTAGAACTTCCTCATCGGCCAGCGAAGCCGCTACGACGATGGCCCAGCAGCAGGCGGGAAAGTCGTTTGAGGCGGCGCCGTGGGGCGCCCAAAAGCCCCCCCAGCAAGTGATACTTGAGGCAAACAGTCCCGCCAGTACGACAGCGCCAAATGCTAATGAAACTAATACTCACCCTAAATATGTAGGTCACGGACGTATCGCAGGGCCGAAAGGCTCTGCGCAAGAGACAACGGATGCGGCTCAAGG
>JAKAPD010000035.1 GCA_021812025.1 Microcaldota archaeon
ATGCTTAAGGCTGTGACTCCGGAGCTGCCGAAGAATTTAGTGAAGGTATCTTCCGGGGGCGTTTCCACAGATGCAGGCGCATATATGAGAATAGGCCATGGGGCCAGTTTTGTGCAGGTCGTGACCGGCCTGTTCGAGAATCCTTTTATCGCCAGGGATATCAACGAAGGGCTCGCTAGATATTTGAGAAACGACGGATTTGATAACATAAGCGAAGCGATCGGATGGGCGATCAGGAAATAATCAGTCTTCCCACTTTAGGATCTGGTAGTTCTTCCTCACGTCGATGTTCCTGTACGGGAGAAAGCCCTTTATCACCTTGATAATCCTGCCGAAGTATATGGTAGGTATGTCTTCCTTGAAGAATTTCCTTTGTGCCCCGGGACCGTTCTCCTGCGCCGCCTTCTCGTCCTCGAAACAGCCCATCTGGAAGAACCTGTATGTGCCGGTCAATGGCGTCACGTACTGGAAAGTGTTCATTATCGGCAATGGCCCGTCTATGTCCATGTAGAGGTTCCTTATCCTGCTCGCCCTGCTCTCGTGCCCCGGGCCAAACCTATACCTTGCGAACAGCACCGTGTTATACGTGGTTGGCGGCTTTTGTATCGCTATGGTGAATCTCTTTATGACGCCCATCTTCATTATCCTTTTGAACCTGTAGCGCACCGTATCGTCGTTTATCTTCAGTGCCCTGGATATGTCGCTGTAACCGATCCTTGCATTTTCGTTCAGGAGCAGAAGCATCTTCTTGTCCGTCTCATCGAGCTTAAACCTTGGGAACGTTATTGCTTCCAGCACCTCGTTCGATATCGGGAAATAGCCCAATTGGGTGAACTCTATCTCAGATGGCCTTATCTTCGGCCTGTACTGCGCCAGTTTTATCGCCAGATCGGTCTCCCATTTCATGTAGCGCCTTCCAGAATCGGTTATGGCATAGACGAACAGGTCGAATTGACCTTCAATCCACGCCACGAACTGTGCGACTTTGTCGTCTTTGAATACCGAATCGATGAATTCCGGCTTCGGCTTCTTTGTGAATTCTATCCTTAGCACGTGTCTTTGCGAGAAGTTCATCTCATCTTCGTTGAATTCTATAGTGTAGCGTATCCCGAATTCCTTCTCGAGGGCTCCCAGGTTGTTTATGACCGTTGTTCGCGAGCACTTTGCCGCCTTTGCGAGCTCCGTTATGGTGGCCCTTGCATTCTCGCTAAGCTCCCTGAGAAGCGCCTTTTTGACGAAGCTGTACTCCTGCATGGTTTAGTTTGAGTGCGAAAGTATTAAAATGCTAGGTTTCGATTTTCCGAAAGATTGCCTCTGATTTTTTCAGAAATGGGATGTTTTAAAAGCGTGGATTGAGATGGCTAAATTATGGTATTTAACCATGAGAAAAAAGCATTTGTCCTGTTATCCGTAGTCATACTCGAGATTGCGTTTTTGCCTCTTGCGGCTATGGTGGGGGGCACCGATATGGGAACCGTGGGCTTCCTCTTCTATTCGTTTCTGGTTGCGACATTGGTCTCTGGCGCCATGCTCATATACAAAGGCAGAACGGGCAAGCTAAAGGACCTCATGATATCGAAGAAAGGGTTTGCGATCCTGGTGTTGGCAGGATTGCTCAACTACGCGATATCGTCTTTGTTATTGACTTTTGGCACGGTCAATACAACGGCGAGCCTTGGAGGGGTCATCTACAGGAGCTGGGTGCTCTTCATGATACCTTTCATTCCGTTCGTATTGAGGACAAAAGTCAACAAATACCAGATAGCCGCGCTTTCGCTAGGGTTTATCTCGGTTTATGTCGCGCTGACGCAGGGGTCGCTGCTCTCGATAAATTCGGCTTATGCGCCATTCATAATGGTGCTTTTGGGATCGGCAATAGTGACCGGGCTCTCCAACGTATTGATAAAGAGCCAGAACAATGACCTGTATGCGCAGGTTTTTCTTTTCAGCATAACCTCCTTCATGCTCCTCGGGATAATAGCTTTGGCATTCGGCATTAGCATACCGACCGCTGTTTTGCCAATAGACATCCTTGCCGCGATGTTTGTCGGCGGAATAACGTATTCGTTCGGCGCATCGTTTTACTTCTATTCGCTCAAGGCACTAGACCCCGCCATGATAGCGAATGCGATGCTGATAGTGCCATTCCTCACTTTTGGCTTCGCAGCCCTTCTCGAGGGGGAAGCGGTATATCCCTATTACATAATTCTGGGGTTGCTGGTCGTAGCTGGCGTCTTTATACAAAGGATGTCGCCGCAGAAGGCGCCGGAAAGGATGAAAAGCGGCCATATAATTAGGGACATGAGGATATTTGACTTGACCGGCGCATTCGTGGATAACAAGAGCGCAGAAATATACGCGCACATAAAGGGGAACAGCAGGGCATTGGCGGCCACTGGAGAAATAGCAGAGACGTATGAAAAATTAAAGGAGGAGCATAGGAATGCGCTGGAAAACAAACACGGCTGCATGCTGTTCACTGACAGCAAACCGCACAATGCGGTAAGAAACGAGGAGCTCGACTTCATAAGGGACGTGCTAGGCACGAAGCATAGCAATGAGAAAGTGCTGATCGGGATAGGCCACCCTGATTCCGTGGAGAATGCGATTAATGAGATTGCTTCTGCGCCGGCTTAGGGGGTGTACCCGACCGGTTGGGCCATCGAAACGGCTATTTTATCCCGTTCTCATGCGCGTTCGCCAAGATAAAAAGGCTTGAATAAGAGTTCTCCCCTTCCCATGAGTCCGGTTATGAGGCTCTGATTTCTGCCTTTTCGGTAATTCCGAGGAATCCCAGCCGATTATACTCTTCTTCCCCTTCTTCCGCCTGGTCTCTTTGTAGTGTCTGTAGGTATGGGGGTAACGTCCTCTATCTTGTTTATCCTAAGTCCGGACCTTGCGAGGACTCTTACTACAGCCTGCGCGCCCGGCCCTGGAGTCTTCGAATTGTGACCGCCGGGTGCTCTAACTCTTATGTTTACGTTCGTTATCCCCTTTTCCTTTGCGGCGGCTGCCACCTTGTATGCGGCCTGCATAGCAGCATATGGGCTTCCTTCCTGAGAATCAGCATTCACCATCATTCCACCGCTGCCAACAGCAATAGTTTCTGCGCCGCTTAAGTCTGTAAGAGTTATTATAGTGTCGTTCTTCGACGAGAATACATGAGCCACTGCCCAGCGCTCCGGTTTTGACTTTGCCTTGGCTTCTTCCAAAGCCTTCGCCTCGTATGAGACGATCTCTTTCTTCTTCTCCGGTCCAGCTGTCTGCGTGGGTTTTTTTGCCGTTGCTTTTCCTTTCTTTCCTGCCACTTAAACACCATTATTCTGCCTTGGCCTCCTCTTTCGCGGGCGCCGACGGGGCGGGCGATGGAGCTTCTGGCATATTCTCTTTTGGCTTCACGTTTATGTCTATCGGCTTGTAGTAGCCAATGCCCTTCTCCTCCTCGACATCTACTAAGTAGCCTGGCCTGTTGACCTTCTTGCCGTTTATCTGTATGTAGCCGTGGGTTATCAGCTGCCTGGCCTGCTTCATGGTCTTTGCAAGCCCCTTCTTATGCACAATGGACTGGAGCCTTCTTGAGAGATAAGCCGTTTCCTTGATGTCTAGAAGGTCATCTAGAGTAGATGTTTTCTGCGCTATGCCATATCTGGAGAGCCTGTTCAGCATCTTCTCCTTCATCATTTCGTATTGCGGTGAGCTGCCGGATAGGAGGAGCCTGACGTTTCTTCTCAGCCTGCTCAGCTCCGTCTGCACTTTCCACAGTTCTTTCATGTTCTTGAGTCCAAACTCCGTTATGAGAGCGTTGTCATAGTTGATCCTTGCCAAGTCCCACATGCCCTTTGGCTTGTCGTATTTCCTTCTGTTCCTTTTCGGTGAACCCAATCAATCACTTTTTCTCCGCTGAAGGTGCTGCTGGCGCAGGCGCTGGAGCCGCTGCTGGGGCTCCTTTTTTCTCTTTCGGAGCCGCTGCGGGGGCGCCCGCGGGTCCCTTTGGCCCCGCCGGGGCTGCTGCCCCTCCCTTTGCCTCTGCCTTCTTTGTCACTCCTACCGCAGAGCCCTTTCTTCCTGTCGACCTTGTGCGCTGGCCCCTTACTTTTTGGCCGTACTGGTGCCTATAGCCCCTCCACGATTTTATCTGCACATCCCTGTTGACATCTTGCCTAGTTGCGAAAAGAAGGTCGTTGCTTACAAGATGTATGTCCAGGCCTGTTTCCGTGTCTTTTCTCCTGTTAAGCATGAACTTCGGGATCCCATACTTCGCAGGTTCTTTTATGAGGCCCTCTAAGTCCTCCATCTGCTTCTCGGACAACGACCCGAGGTTTGATGTCCTTGGAATGCCGATCTTTGTCTCTATGGCGAAGGTTAATGCGTGGGCTGCGCTCTGGCCTATGCCCTTGACCTGGTCCAAAGCCCTCTCTAATGGAAGAGACCCGTTGACATCTTTTCCGGCAAGCCTGACTATTGAGGTGGCTGCCTTCTCCTCCCTTTTCTGGGGCTTCTTGCCCTTCTGCTGTTCTTCTTTCTTCTCCGCTTCTTCCGCCATCGATGCACCAAAAACGCCAAGGCTGGGATATTCAGCCTTTTATCAAAGCATTTGAACCCAGAAGTCCCGAAGGACATGCGCTTCCTGGAAAAAATTCCAGGCGCACGCGTTACCGGTTTCCGCCACCTTGGCTTGGTTATATTATCATCAGACACTCTTAAAAAGATATCAGATGAGGCATATCTATTAGCACGAAAAGTTATTTAAAGCCTCTTTATGCCTCGCACCGGTGATTATCGAGGTCAGCCTGGTTGGTGAAGCTCTTACCGCACCTATAGCACACCAATGTAAGTATGGTAGTGCCTATGACCGCGCCAAGGATCACGCCGGCCTCTCCCGCATCCATGATTGTACTTTGCCTTTATGATATATAAGCCTTGCATCGACAACGGTATCAGACGCTTGCGGGGGTTTTTTCCGCTATCCCGAAAATGCTGCCCTGCGCGCCAGGCGGCTCGACAAACTCCCTCGGCTCCCGGCTGTCGCCCGCCAGCGATATCCTGCCGGAGTCATCCAATTCTATGCCTGCGCACTTTAAGCCCACCCACCTTTTTGGATATCTTTCGAAGAGCCCGAAAAGCCCCTCTGTGGCCTTTGCCGGTATCACGGTTCTGGTTTCGATTATTTGGCCCCCATCCATCGAGACCTGCCTCCTTGTCCCGAACATTATATACTGATGGCTGAACAACCTGGCTAGCGATTCCACGATATCCTTCTTATCCGCACCTAACGCGACCCCTGCTTGCACAATCAGAGAATCCACACCGAGCTCTGTCTTTCCTTTCACTAGCAGGAGCACCTTGATATCGAACCTGTTCATTCCGAAATCAGTCTCTTTCCCGTTAATCACGTTTTCAAAAACTTCGTCGTTCACCCCATTCATTATGCCCTTGCCGCCGAATAGCGCAAGATGCATCTTCGTGCACTCCGAAGAATAGGGCCTTCCTTTCATTCCGAGCAGGCCGCTAAGAACCTCGCTGCCTTTCTTGGTAACGGAATAGAACTCGCCCGTCTTGACTCTTAGCGTGTTCGGATCAAGAAGGTTCTCAAACAGCGTGAATGTGCGGCATTCCGCAAGGCCTAACAGTTCTAGTTTCGTGAAAATTCTCTTGTCTACCCGTACCGGTTCGTCGTCATTTTGATTTTCGATGAGCCTGCTGCCCCTTATCCTTATGCCTGCCGGCGTTTGCTCGCTTACATCTATGCCCATCTCATTATCGAGCCAGTCGATCCATAATACGGGAAGCCCTTTCATCTGCGGATTTGAATAGGCTTCCCCTAGCGCAAACAGCGCCATGCGCGCATCCTGGTTCCTGCCTATACTTTCAATTGTATCTTGAAGATCGTCATACCTGTCCGGCTCTGTCATTCCTATCTGAAAGCCGGATTTGACTATAGTGGGTTTCGCGCTGCGCCTCTGCCTTTTCAACAATACAAGATCGG
>JAKAPD010000036.1 GCA_021812025.1 Microcaldota archaeon
GCGCATAGGGCAGCGTGCGCTCGACATCGTCCAATTCTTTTGCCGCGGCCGGGCTGCTGGACTCCTCTTGCAGGTCTTTCTCATACCTGCTTATAAAGCCCCTAAGTTCATTACTTATAAGTTTGAATGTGGAATCAACGCCGCTCTGCATTCGCTCCCCGAAAAGCCTTGTAACATCTTTTTTCAGGTCCCCTAGCGGAGAATCGTGCCACGCCTCCATCTCTATCACGTACTCCTGCAGGTATTTCTCGGCATCGAGCCTTAACCCATCTACAGCACCAGTGTGCGCTCCATCTTCTTGCGTTTGCATTTTGAAGTCTTTTGGCGTCGGACCTGCTGAGTTGCTCGGGCCGGCGGGCGGCTCACGGTCTGGAGATTCGCTCCCTGCCGGATAATGCCCTTTTGTCAAATTAGACATATCATCACTCTATGCCATTAGAACTGTGCGCCAAAGATATTTGTATATTTCTATTGGCTGCCTAGACGGAGAGCCAGCAAGCTAAATGGACTTGGCGGGATTTGAACCCGCAACCCCCTGCATGCCATGCAGGTGCGCTACCGTTACGCTACAAGCCCGTAGGAATAGATTGCTCTTACATGTTTAAAAACGATTTGGTAAGGCATATATATTTCTTAAAGATTTAATTTATAGTGAATTTTCCGTCAAAAAAGCCCGATTGGCATGGATTTAGTAAAAACCATCAGGTTCCCGCAACATATAGCCGATGTATTGAGGACGTTAACGCGCAGAGAGGTAGAAACAACAGGAGGTTTTTTTTACCTACCAAACGGAAAGGATTAGTTTGATATTGTAGGAATGGCAAACTTTGGCAAGGGAACTGCTGTTTTTGCGTCTCTGCCGCCTGCTTTTCTGGTCGGCGAAGATGGTCCTGTAAGTGAAACAGTTAGAAACACTGGAATTGGTTATGGGTTTATGTTTTACCATACTCACGTTATTGGATACAGTGGCTTTTCCCCTACAGACATGGAGACTAATCGTGTTTTTTCCGAGTATATCGAGAACTACATGCACGTATTGGTTACACCTTCGACAATTGTGACGTCTCCGGAGGGTATGAAAACCGAGATCTTTCCAGACACCAAAGAAACAAGAAAGCTTTCCGAGCGGCTCGCCATAATGTTCATGGGAGCCTTAAAGGAAATTATGAACCGTTCAGATTTGTGGAAAAAAGAGGACTTGCAGGTAGCAAGCAAAGCAGCAATAGATGAGACAGGAAACCTTCTAGGGCTGCTTAGAAGACAGACGGATGCTGCCGCCCAACCTTTAAAAGCGGAACCTCGCCCGCATCCGACGACGCGAGTACCGCCGGCAGAGAGCGTGGTGAGCGGCGCCAGAGAAGAAGAGGCAAAGAAGAAACCGCCGAACCCAGCAGGATTGATCCTTTAATCGGATCAGGCCGGGGAAACATAGATTATGTTGCCGCCCCTGAGCAGCACTGTTCCTATCTTGGTCTTCAATTCGCCGCCGTCGAGCTCTTCTGCGTCGTCTAGTACCAGGTTCATATGCGCATCGAAAGAAGATAGCTTTCCTCTTATTACCGAGCCTCCTTTAAGTCTTATAAGAATCTGCTGGCCCAAAACCTTGTTCAACAAATCAAATGGTCTTTGCTGCATCATAAAATCAACGCATAATATCTGAAACAATACATATTTACTTGCTCTCCTCTTTCGCTTTTATCTTCTTGAGGTCCTCTTTCCTTACGGCCAGCTTTACCACTCCTGTCCCGAGCTTTATCTGCTTCCCTATCAATATGTTCTCGCTGACCCCTTTTAGCATGTCCTTCTCGCCGAACACGCTCGCGTTGGTGAAGTGCTTGACCGTCTCCTCATATGCAGCCCTTGCGAACACCGAGCTCTTTTCGCCGGCGACGCCATGCCTTCCTATGCTCCTTATCTCTCCAGTGTGCGTCATCGCGTCTGCCACTAGGGAAAGGTGCTTAAACGATACCGTTAGGGCTTCCTCCTCCAGAACGCTCTCCAGCTCGTTCGCGATAGCCAGGCGCGCTGCTTCTATGCCGTAAACCTTCGCGACCTCGAAGATGTCGTTGCAGTAGATCCTGTCCTTGTCGACACCCTCTATCTTCATCACCTCCTCCATGTTGCTGCCGCTCGTGGCTATGTAGTATGAGCCGTCGTCCTCGGACTGTATGCTGGCCTTGAGGATCCCTTTCACCCCTACCACTGTTGAGCTGATGACGTTTACGAACATCTTTCTCGTAGCGTCTATTGTCTTGCCCTTATACTTTATCTTTATCGTGACGTCGTCCTGCTGGTCAATGCCGAGCTCCTTCGACTTTGCGAGCCTGGAAGCTATCGTCCTTCCGGTCAATTCATAGAAGCCCAATTTCTCTTTGCTGAGGCGCAGAACCATAGTCCCGGCTTTCAGGTCCTCGTCGAAATCCTCGAGCACGTTCTTTACCCTAACCTCCTCAATCTTCCTCCAGAGTTCCCTAACTTTCTCGTATTTCTTCTCTATCCCTTTCCCAAGCCTTACTATCATCACAGGGGCCTTTGGCTTCTTCCTCGCATCCACTATCTCCATGACTCTTGGGAGCCCCTTGGTGGTAATGACTGAGGTAAGCCCAGCCGCATGGAACGACCTGAGCACCATCTGCGTTCCCGGCTCGCCTATCGACTGCGCTGCCACTGTGCCGACCGCCTCGCCCGGTTCTATAGTAAAATCTTTTCTCTCTTTCGCCATAGCATCAACATTACTCTTTGCCTTCCACCAGCTCGTACATAGGGTCTATGCCGTTGCCGCCGTAGATTGTCTGTATGAGCGCTCCGCTCGCGTCCTTCACGCTCAGGTTCCTGTCGATATAGAAGTCCTGCATGGCGTTGATCAGCCTCCTTTGCAGGTATCCGGAAACCGCTGTGATGAGCGACTTGTTCATCGACGAGTCCCTGCTTCCCATAGCGTGCATGTAGAAGTCAGTAAGCTCCAGTCCGTCCAAGAAGCACGACCTGACGAAGCCCTTCGCTTCCGGGTTCTTGTCGTTCCTCTTGAAATACGGCAGCACCCTCCTGTAGTAGCCTCTAGAGGGCCTCTGCGCCCTGACGGATTGCTGACCCAGGAACAGGCTTATTTGCACCGCGTTTACCACGTTTCCCCTGGTCTTCAGCCTAGCCATGAGGAATGCGCTGTTCCCCACCCCGAAGTGCTTCCTTAGCACATCTACGGCAAGGGTCCTCGCCTCTTCGAGCTGTGCCATCACAAGCATTTCAAGGGTTTCTTTTTTAGTGAAGCCGGGCAGGCCTTCAAGCTTTCCTTCCTTGTACTTCTGCGCCAGTCCTTTGGCCTTCTGCTCGACCAGCTCTATTATCCTCTCACGCTCCTTGTTGACTGTTTCTGAAGTGTGGTAGTCCCTTATGCTGACGGTAAGGCCTTGCTTCTCAACGGCAAGAAGCGACAGCTTCGTCACGTTGAGTATGAACTTCTCGGTCTCCTCGCTCCCGTATTCGTTGAATATCTTGAGTATGAGGTGGGCGCCTTCTATGCCTATTGCCGTGCCGTCTATTTCGCCTTCTACTAGTTCCCCGTCCTTTATGATCACTTTCCCGCTATGGCTCTTCCCTTCGTAATCGATCCCTTCTGGGAGTATCATCGAGAAAAGCGACTTGCCGGAGTAAAGGCCCTGCTTGTTGGGCTTCGGCAATTCATTGACATTGACGGCTGCGAGCATCATGCACGCCTCCTCCTTGTTATAGAACGCATCGTCCTGCGTGAGGAAATAGGCTCCCAATATCTCGTCTTCCTCTGTGAACATTACCGGCTTTCCGTCCCTCGGCGATAATATCTGGTCCCTCGGCTGCATCAGGTACCTTGCTTCCGCCTGGGCTTCGAGCGACTGCGGCACATGCAGGTTCATCTCATCGCCGTCGTAGTCCGCGTTGTACGGGAATGCTGCCGAAACGTGCAGCCTCATGGTCCTTCCGGGGAGCACCTTTATGATGTGCGCCATTATGGAAACCCTGTGCAGCGTTGGCTGCCTGTTGAAGAGCGCTATGTCGCCGTTTATCAATTGCCTTTCGAGCACATAGCCGGGCGCCACCGTCTTTATCAACTCATCCCTGTTTACTTCGGTTACCCTTTTCCTCAGGCCCTCTTTTGATATTATATTGATTACTTGCGGGTATTCGGTCCTCGCGAGCATCTCCTTTGCGGCATCGACGTTCCACAATGTGACGTAGAACGGCACCGTAAGGTTCTCGGCTATCTTTTTCGCGATTCCAACCTGATTGATCGTGAGGCTCGCATCAGACGATATGACTGTCCTGGCGGAGAAGTTGACCCTCTTTCCCGATAGGTTGTATCTGAGCCTTCCCTCTTTCCCCTTCAGCCTCTGCGCAAGGGTCTTGAGCGGCCTGGTGCTCCTGTGCCTCGCTACCGGGACTCCGGGAGTTTCATTGTTGAAGTAGCTGGTGACGTGGTACTGGAGCAGTTCCCAAAGGTCGTCTATTATGATCTGCGGCGCACCCGCGTCGATGTCCTGCTCCAACCTTTGATTTATCCTCATTATGTCTACGAGCTTGTGCGTAAGGTCGTCCTCGCTCCTCTCTCCGGATTCGAGAGTTATGGACGGCCTAACATTTACGGGAGGCACAAGCAAAGCCGTAAGTATGAACGATTCCGGCCTTGTCGCCGTCGGGTCTATGCCGAGGAGCCTCAGGTCGTTGTCCGATATCTTTGTGAGCCAGTCCCTTATCTCATCGGGCTTCATCCTGTTACCGTCCATGTAGAATGAAGTCGGCCTTTCCAGCTTTATTTTTCTCTGCACAGCCTGGCAGTGCGGGCACTTCTTTATGCTCTTGAGCTTCTTTATGACTGTTTCCCTATCGCCTTCCTCTGTTGTTGCGCCGATCGTTATGTCCGTAGCTTGGGGCTGTGGAGCCTGGGCGGCTCCTTCTTCATCTTCCTTCTCGACATAGCTCTTTATCACTGGAAGAAGGTCCTTGACCTGCCCTTCCGT
The DNA here is from genome assembly GCA_021812025.1 of Microcaldota archaeon. Classification (GTDB taxonomy): domain Archaea; phylum Micrarchaeota; class Micrarchaeia; order Micrarchaeales; family Micrarchaeaceae; genus JAJZYD01. The sequence goes on from JAKAPD010000036.1 coordinate 4,992, forward strand.
CAGCAGCAGACCGTGGCACTGGTGGCATGTCGACTGCAAAAGCAAGTATATCGTCTTTGCGAATTCCGAATGTATGACCGGCCTTACCAGCTCTATGTGGCCGAAGTGGCCGGGGCATGTCTTCGCCCTAGCTCCGCACGTCTTGCACTTGAGGCCGGGATCTATTACCCCCAACCTCTGGTCGACAAGGCCGCCGTCTATCGGATAGCCGTCCTCGTTGTATGTATCGGGCACTATGAGCTTGGCGACGCTCATCTTCCTTATGAGCTCCGGGCTTATCGTTGTGAATTGGATATAATCTATTGCTTCGGCTTGCATTTTTCCCACCTCATTCGCTCTTCAATTTCACTTTTGGCAGCATGTGCAGAGACTTTATCTCATCGAGCAGCAGCTTGAAAGCATAGCTTATCTCTACCATTTCCGCGTTGTTGGATGCGCATGCCGGGCACACGGGCGTGTTCTTTATGTTGTCGTAGTAGCCGACGTCTCCGCAGTCCTTGCATATCCATATGCTTGCCTTGTCGCTCTGGTCGAGCATTCTTTCCTTCAGCAGCAATGAAGCCCCGAACCCGACCAATGCGTCTCTTTCCATCTCCCCGAACCTGAGGCCTCCTCTCCTCGGCTTTCCTTCAGTTGGCTGGTGGGTAAGTATCTGCACAGGCCCTCTGCTCCTCACCTGCAGCTTTACGCTGACCATGTGCACCAGTCTGTTGAAATATACGACTCCTGTGAAGAGCTTTGCCTTGAACTTGATGCCAGTCCTTCCATCGTAGAACTCCTCGTCGCCGAACTCGTCGAATCCGTGCTTCTCCAGTATGTCCCCGCATTCCTCTATCCTTTTCCTCCCGTTCTTCGAGAACGCAAGATC
>JAKAPD010000037.1 GCA_021812025.1 Microcaldota archaeon
CCCTTCATGCCTGCGACTACGAACTCGTCGCTGTTGAGGAATCCCACGAATACGTTTTGGTTGTTGTTCTTTATCGAGTCCTGCAGCAATTGGGATATGAGCCTGAGTATCACTATGGCGGACTTTTCCCCGAGCCTCCTGGCGTATACTCCTAGATTTTCCACCTTGAGCGTGCCTATCGCGTACTTTTCCCCTTCCTTTATCGAATGCTCTATCTCCCTAGATATCCTTTCCTCGTCCGGCAGGTCTATCAGCGGGTCGAACCTCTTGCCTTTCTTCCTAAGGAACAGGGTCACGAGGTTCCTGAGCTCGTTTGGCTCGAACGGCTTCTTTATATAATAGTCGGCGCCGTACTTTATGCCCTTGAACCTATTGCTTGTCGGGTCCATAGCGCTCACAAGTATCACGATTGTGCCGCTTATCTCCGGGTCGGATTTTATTGTCTGGCATATGTCAAGCCCGTCCTTGTTTGGGAGCATAAGGTCGAGTATCACGAGCTCCGGTCTCTGTTCCCTTATCGCCTTTATGGCTTCCCCGCCGTCGTATATCTGGCTTATCTCGAAGCCTTTCCCTATCGAGAGGGCCATCAGCTTGTTTATGTTCTTGTCGTCCTCTACTATGAGCACCTTCCTGACCTTGTCGGGCTCCAGCACATAATACGTCAATATGCCGCCGTTGACCCTCGACGCTATCGTCTTGTCCCTCTCCAGCGCCGTCAGCGCCCCCTTTAGCTTGTCTTCCGCCACGCCCTGGCTGAACATCATGTCGCTCAGCTCATTGTAGGAAATCTGCTGGCGGTCGTTTATTACGTTGAAAAGATCGCCCCTGAAGCCGTCATTTTTCTCGGCCATACCGGTCACCAATAGCATATCAACGCAAAGGCTAATATGCCTTATCGATTTGCATGGGTTTTCCTGTAAAATACCAACAGCATAGCTCCCGTTTTCACGGCACGGACTAGTATTTATAAGTCTTCCTAATCAATAGCTATTTGATTAGATGGCGCCACCAGTGCAGAGGCCGAGGCCAAAGCCCGGCAGGCAGGCTCTTCCGGGTACGATGACGAAGGCCGTACTTGCAGTAATAGCCGTAGCCATAGTGGCGTATGTCGTCTATGGGTTTGCGCTAGGACTCAGCGTACCGACCGTGACATCAGCTACTGCTTTCAATGTGACTAACTCGACTACGCTGTTTTACCTAGGCGGTGGGGAGTACGCCATACACCTAGTTACCGTGACACCCGGCATAGGCGCCATACTGGAGCTTTCGCAGCTTCCCGCGCTCGTGAATCCGGACTATTTGGTGACCGTTACGCTCAACAACGAGACAAAGGTAAATGCGGGCACAACGTCTGCGAACCTTGAGATATCGGCGAAGGCGCTCACCGGAAAGAGCGCCCTTGTGAGCATAGCTCCGATAGACCCGACGCTCGGCATAGCACCAGACTCTGATAGGATACAGGTCGTCCAGACCGTTCTAATTCCATTGAACCAGAGCGTTAGCCCGGTAGCAAGTACGAGCAGCTCTACAACAACCGCATCTTCAACAGGCTCGACAACCGGATCCACCACAATTGCGGCTACCACCACTGCTGGCGGAAGCTACCCGGCGCAGGTCCTTACGGAACTGCAGCCGAGCATATATTACATAGCGCTCGCGAACATGAGCAAGATGTTCAACAACTCCGCAGGGTGCACGCCCACGCTCTACAACACGACGTACCAGAACAAGTACGCGAAGGCACCGTCCGGCTATAACAGCTACCGGAACATAAGCGCCATAACGCCGACGTCCATGACCTTGAGCATAACCAGCGTCACCTCTTCGCTCTATAAATCAGAATGGGTTGCAACCGCAAAGTCATCGCTTACGAACGGCGTCGCCGCTTCGGTCAACGTCAGCATATCTGGCACCGGAGGCATAAGCGGATTCACCACATTGGGCTTCTTCGCCGGCCAGAACATATCCGTAATAGGACAGGAGTACAACGTCGCCAAGGGATTCAACAACGCGTGCGGCATACTGATGGTGAGCGCTGGGCCGTGATGCGGCTACTGCACGGCTTGACCCTGCAGCGCCATTTCCTTCTTCTTTGGCTTCTGCGATATGGGCAGCGTGAACCAGAATGTGCTGCCCTTCCCGAGCTCTGACTCGAACGATATCTTACCGCCGTGCAGCTTCACCAGGTCTCTTGTTATCGACAATCCGAGACCCGTGCCCGCGCCGGGCTGCTGGACGAGCGCCTTCTTTGTAGCCTCGTAGAACTTCCTCCTGAAGAGCTTCTTCTTGTCGTCTTCCGCTATGCCTATGCCCGTATCGGTTATCGCGCAGATGATGCTCCTCTTGTTCTTCCTCGACACGTGCACTTTTATGCTGCCCTTCTCGGTGAACTTTATCGAGTTGCCTATCAGGTTCACGAATATCTGTATCAGCCTGTTCGGATCAGCGCTTATCTTCGGGACATCGAAATCGACTTTCCACTCGAATTCTAGCCCCTTGTTCTTCGCGGCCTCTTCGAGCGACCTGACGCTCGGGTTGTCGTTCATGTCCCTGAGATCTACATCCTTGAGCTCTAACTTCACCTTCTCGGCCTCGAGCTTTGCGGCGTCGAGCACCTGCTGTATTATCAGCATAAGTCTATCGGCCTCGTCGATGGTGGTCTTTATGTACTGCTTCTGATCGTCGTTGAGCTGGCCGAATTCCCCGTCGTACAGGAGCTTGGAGAAGCCCTTTATGCTCGTAAGCGGGGTCTTGAGCTCGTGCGATATGTTGTAGATGAACTGTGATTTCAGCTCCCCTTCCATCCTGTACCTTTTCAATTGGCTCTCCTGGTTCTTGATTGCGGCTTCCTGGTCGTTCAGCCTGCGCTTAGTCCCCAGCTCCTTTATCACTATTATGTACTTGGATTCGCCGACGGACGGATCCTTGGTAAGCATGCGTATCGAGTGCGTGGCCGGTACTATCGACTGGTCTTTCTTGATGAGGTTTATGAACGAGTTGTCGACCTTGCCCACGTTCTTCGCGTAGTTCAGATCCCTGTCCAATATGCCCTGCTCGTGATAAAGGCCCTTCAGCTCCTTGCCTATCAGTTCGCTCTTTGTGTGGCCGAGCACCGCCTCTGTGGGCATGTTGCAATCCTTTATGTAGCCGAACCCATCCGTTATTATCATGATGTCGGAACTGTTGTCCATGAAGTCCTTCAGGTCGTTTTTTGTTTCCTCTATGTATCTCTCGAGATTCGCGTCGACGACCACAAACAGGTAGCCGTTCAGGAACCTCTTTGCGGTGTAGTGCATCTGGCGCTGGCCTGCGTCCCCCGCTATGCCAATGCTCCCGGATAAACGCTCCTGGCCCTTCGTCGCCGCCTCATCGAACTTCTCCCTGAATGCGTTCTGCTCGTTCTTTGCCATAAGGTCCACGAGGTTCGCGCCGGACATTATGCTTTTCGGATAGCCGAACAGCTGTTTCGCATTCTCGGTGATGCTCCTTACTACAAAATTCGTGTCCGTGAACAGTACGCACACGTCCCTGTTGTCGCTTAGCATCTCGGTGATCGTCGCATATGTGTAAGCCTCTGTCGCATCGCTGGCCGATATGTGCACTAGGCTGTCGCTTATCTTGCTTGCGGCAACAGTGTACACCCTTCCCGGGTTCGCCTGCGAGGAAACCACACCGGCATATATCATGGAGTTGAGCGAGAAAAGCCTCTTCTGGTCCACGCTGAGCACCTCTGATATCTTCCTTTGCGCCGAGATGTTGAATTCTTTCAGCGCGACTTTGTTGGATTTTATTATGGTCCCGTCCTCGGCCACGAGAAACTGGGATGCCCCGCTGCTGAAAGCAGCATCGAAATACTTCGCTAGCTTGATATTCTTGCCCGCCTCCGACTTGTACATTGCGGCGAATCCTATGAACGATGCGCCGAACGCTATGCTGTTGACGAGCATGTCGCTGAACTTATTCTCCGAACTGGAAAGCATCTCTACTATCGATACCACTTTCCCGTTAGCCAGTAACGGCAAGAAGGCACAGCTCTTGTAGCCCTTGTTCCTGTAGCTTATGAGCTCCGGGAAGGCTGAATACTCGCTGAGCTGGTTGTCTATGTAGGTCTTCTTCGTGTTCTTGATGTAGCCCTCTATGGCGCTTTCCGATTCCTTTTCGCGCAAGTCGTTGAAGTTGACGGTTTCCAATCCGAAGAGCTTTACGACGATGTCGCTGAAGTTCCTTTTCATGTCCTCTTCGCTGACGGAGCTGCTTGCAATAGGTATTATGTCCGTAAGAAGCCTGTTTACAGTTATCTCCTCGATCATTTCATCATCGCAAGCGCATGAAATCCGGCCGGGCTGGTGCCTTGTTAGTCAAGTATAGAATTAGTAGAAAACCTATTTAAAGCATCATTAACATTTTATGAATGGGAAGTGGTATGGGAGTGAGAAAGGGGGTGGACCTCCTTAGGAAAGCGGTGAAGGACTTCGAACTTGCAAAGAAGTACAGGGACGCGAAAGAGTACGTCACTGCTTCGATGCTGTACAGGAATGCCACGGAAAAAGTCCTCAAGTCTCTCGTGATGCAGAAAAGCAAGAGAGAGCCTCCCAAGAACGCATCTATAGAGTACCTTGCGTCAAAGGCGAACATACCGGAAAGCATATACGGCGACCTGGTGGAAATGCCCGACGAGCGCAGTGAGCTCATGGAAGAGGAGAGCCTTCTGGAGATGGAGTTCGAGGAGAAGAAAGAGGAGAGTGTAGAAGCCATAGAGTATCACAATGCCATAAGCAAGCACGACGTTGTGAAGAGGCTGATAGACTACGCAAAGGCAAGTGCAAATGTATAAAAGTTCGAATGAGCCTAAACGATAGGCAAGCCTAGCTTATTTTATTGATTTTCATGGTCAAGGAGCTTTTCAAGGGCATCTATTCGATAGACAACAGGATATGCACGAGGAACCTGGTCAACGGCAACAAGGTCTACAACGAGATGCTCATAACAATAGACGGAATAGAGTACAGGTCGTGGAACCCTTACAGGAGCAAGCTCTCAGCGGCCGTGATAAACGGCCTCAAGCATTTCGGGATAAAAGAGGGCGATGACGTCCTGTACCTTGGCGCGTCGACAGGCACGACCGCAAGCCATGTCAGCGACGTTGTTGGGGAGAACGGCCATGTTTACTGCGTAGAATTCTCCGAGCGCAGCATGCAGAACCTTTTAGAGGTCTGTGAAAAGCGCAAGAACATGCTGCCGGTGCTGGCCGATGCCAGGGAGCCTGAAAAATATCTGGGCATGGTGGGCAAGGTCGATGCGCTGTACCAGGACGTATCGGCCAGGGAGCAGGCTGACATTTTCATTGCGAACAGCGCAGCGTTGAAGAAGGGCGGCTACGCCTATTTTGTGATAAAGTCGCAGAGCATAGATATATCAAAAGCGCCAAATGAGGTGTACAAAGAGGTCCTAGGCAAGCTGAAAGACGGATTTGAGGTGCTCGAACAGATGAGCCTCGAGCCGTTTGACAGTGCGCACCTTTTTGTCGTGCTCAGGAAGAAGTGATGTCATGAAATTCGATAAGCTAGTCAGGGACAGGATACCGGAGATAATAGCAAAAGACGGCAGGAAAGCCCGGACCCATGTAGCGGGGAAAGAGGAATTCGAAAAAAGATTAGGGGAGAAGCTGAAGGAAGAGGCAATCGAGTTCTATGTGAGCGGAAAAGAGGAGGAGCTCGCCGATCTGCTCGAAGTCATCCATGCGATTTGCAAGTCGAAAGGCATAACCATGGAGGAGCTGGAAATGATAAGGGCGGAGAAAGCACGCGAAAGGGGCTCTTTCGAGAATCGCGTAGTTCTAGATGGCGTC
>JAKAPD010000038.1:0-282 GCA_021812025.1 Microcaldota archaeon
TCCGATCTATGCTTATTTTCATTATGTTTTCTACCTGTTTCTTCATAATCTACCTTCTCCTTCGGTAAGTCGAGTTTGAAGTCCTCGAGTAAAACTTTGTATTGTCTCGAATACCTGTCGTCAAAGCTTCTGTTGCAAAGCCTGCCGATGAAGATGTCGGTTATGGTCAACGTCTTTATTTTTACTCCCTTCAATTGCCTCTCGAGAACAAGTTCGCTCCTTTGTAAATCTCCTTCGCTAAATATCGGTTGCAGGAGCAAAAAGCCATCAGGAGATCCCTGG
>JAKAPD010000038.1:292-5789 GCA_021812025.1 Microcaldota archaeon
CAAGCGAATATTTGTTGCAGAGATTGTTTGTTTTCTCTATCATTCCAGAATAAAACTTCGGTCTGAACACCAAGTATCTGCTGCTGTTCAATATGTTACCAAGCACTACGGCATTGTATTTGCACCCATAGTCTTCCATTGTCATTGTTATCCTTTTTATGATTCCGCGTTCCTTGAGTCTATGGTAAGTATACTGAGAATTTCCCTTATCAAAGCCATATTTCTCATCAATCTCAGAAAATTCTACGTTTCCCTTCTTGTTCAGCTCTCTCATCAAGGCGTACTCTCTGAATGATATGCTGCCCTCTTTAGGTCCCTCCGCTCTTCTATTTTTCCATACATTTTCGGCTAGCAGATCAAAAAATATATCTCTAAGGGGCAGCAGGCCATAGGTTACAGTAAGCGGTGAGAGATACCATTCAGATGGGTACTCGCCAAGGCTCGTGGTGCTCCTTAAGTTAAAAACAAGTGAAGACGCGTCAGAATTGTTTCTAGAAACAAAAAATATCAACAGATCATAATCGCCTTTTGTGGCCACCGCAACCTGTATTTTCTTTTCAGTTTCCAATATAGACTTCACCTTCTCAAGCTGCGGCTTGATGTTTTCAAACTTAATAAATATCACATATGTGGAGAAGCCCAATTTTTCTAGGTCGAATTCGGCAAAATAGCTTATTTTGTGTGCCTCTTCTAATTTCTTTATCCTATAAAACACGGCAGAAGGCGACAAGCCTATTTTGCGCCCGAGGAATGATAGCGTGGCTTTTGCATTCATGCTCAATATCGTGAGAAGTTTATTGTCCACATCAGCGAGTTCAGGGCTTGTTTCTGTATTCGAGGCGCTTCTAAGGTCGTTGCCCATCACTACTTTTCCGCCATATGATTTTATTATGGCTTTCGCGTTTTCAAGTTCATCAACAGGGCCGCTTTTTTTCCTTACGAAAATTCCCTCTTCTGTTATTCTGCCGAGATATTCCATCAGCACTTTTGTTTTTTTCTTCCGGGGATCCCATTTTGTAGTCTGCTTATAGACGTAGAATTTGTTGTTTATCTTCTTAAGCGCGACGAAGAAAGGATAATCTTTTTTCAATTCTTCGAATGTCCTGTTGACTTTTTTCATTGCTCCTTCCATATGTTATTCCATAACATCATAAATATATAAAGCTTTCCGGGTATGCGAGTATATAACATACAGGATAACATCTACTTGTAGGGTAAAAATTAATTTCAATATGCTTTTTTCAGCAGTTTTCATAAAAAAACTTCTGCCTATGCCCCTTAAAAATATATACAACATTTTCCAATATTCTTTTTGACGTGGGTGCAGAAGCATGGAAAGAAACAACACAAAACACAAATGCTTTATAATCACGTCTGCGTCCGAGGGGCTAAAAATTTTTATGAGAATCCACCCACCCCTTCAGTTGCTCCTGCACCCAACATATGCTCAAAGGGTTTTGTATGAACCAAAGGAAAGCTAGCATAACTGGCAAGAAGGTTTTAGTCGCAGGCGCAGGTGGCTTCATCGGGAGCCACATCGCGAGAGCGCTTTACAAGAACGGCAACTACGTGAGGGCTGTCGATGTGAAATGGGACAATTTCATAAAGGAGCCGCATTTCTCGAAAGCGCTCACAATGGATCTTAGAAATTTTGATAACTGCAAGAAAGCAACAGAAGGCATGGATTATGTGTTTAATTTTGCCGCGAATATGGGGGGCATAGGCTACATAACTCGCCAGGGCGCTAACATAATGCACGACAGCTCAATGATAAATCTTAATTTGCTGAACTGTTCTGTCAAGAATAATATCGAGAGATTTTTTTATGCATCCTCAGCGTGCGTGTATCCGGAACATTTGCAGCTGGAAAGCGACGTAAGGCCGCTAAAGGAAGCCGATGCGTATCCAGCCATGCCGGATACTTATTACGGCTGGGAAAAGCTGTATACGGAAAGACTCTGCGAAGCGTTCTCCGTAGATTATGGTTTGAAGACAAGGATAGCAAGGTATCATAATATCTATGGTCCCGAGTCAACGTTTGACGGTGGACGTGAGAAGGCGCCCTCAGCACTATGCAGGAAGGTCGCGCTTGCGACGAATCCTGGTGCCATAGAGGTATGGGGAGACGGCGAGCAAACTAGATCCTTCTGCTACATAGACGACTGCGTAAATGCAACCCTTGCCCTCGCCAGCTCTAGCTACGAAATGCCCATCAATGTGGGTTCTGACAGACTGGTTACGATAAACCAACTGGCAGACATGATAATAGCGATTTCCGGTAAGAAGATAGCAAAGAACCATAATACAAAAGGAGCCCAAGGCGTGAGGGGGAGAAACGCGGACATATCGCTGATAAAGGAAAAGCTGGGCTGGGAGCCGAAAGTATCTTTGGAGAAAGGGCTAGAAAAAACGTACCGCTGGACATCGAAGGAAATAATCGACAGAGCATCGCCACTTCAAGTTAAAATGTGAATAAAATGGGCACCTGTGTTTTTTGCAAAATAGTAAACAGCGGAAAGCTTAGTGATGAAGACCACACTCTGCTTATGAACTTTGAAAATTTCATAATAACAGAGGATATGGCTCCGCTAGCAGAGGGACATACCCTTCTCATATCGAAAAGGCACGTCGTATCCATGGCGATGCTGGATGAAAAAGAGCTTGTCGAGATGGAAAGGGCAAAAGACATATTGAAGAGCATTTCTTCAAAGATATACAGGACCCCCTTGATTTTCGAACACGGCGACACCAAAGGCCTGAACAAGCCATCTTGCTGCATAGAACATGCACATATCCATTGCCTTCCGCTATCGATCGACATAATAGAGGATATCAAAAAAGACTTCGGTCCAGAGGTCAAGATGAAAGACATCAGCATGCTGAGGGAGTTTGCCGGAAAGAGTTACATATTTGTAGAGAATGGCAAATTTGACATGTCGGTATTTTTGACGCCAAACATTGTCGGACAGTACATAAGGAAAATAGTCTCGAGAAAATTGGGGAAGCCAGACATGTGGGATTTCATGATATATCGAGATAAAGAGGTAGCGGAGAAAACCGTACGAAAATGGCAAGAGTTCACTAGCGCGGTTACGATAAAAGAGGAAGAGAATACAAAGGGATCATCTAAAAAGAGCGGTTAAATGAAACTTTTAAACAACGGTAATGTCGAAGTTTGGTTCACGCAGGGACCTGCGACCAACGACATCGAAATGCTAACCAGCATGTTCAAGGCCGGCGCCGATGGTGTGAGGGAGACATTCTCATTTGGGACGCACATGCAACAGGCAGAGGCAGCATCTGCTGCGTTTAATGCGGCGAAAAATGCACAAAGGGAGTGTTCGATAATAGCAGATTTGGAAGGGGAAAAAATGAGGTTGGGGCCATTTGGCAAAACTACGCATTTAAGAGTGGAAACCGGCGAAGAGCTAAGGCTGGTCCCTTTATCCGCCGGATTTAACGAGAAAGAAAAGAAAATACCCGTCAAGACCGCAAAATTGTTCTTGACGGCAAAAGAGGGCGACAGGCTCATAGTCGGTGACGGCTCTTCAATTCTTGAAGTCTCTTGCGTATCAAAGGAAGGCATTACGTGCAAAGCCGTAGAAGGTGGAATAATAAATCCAAATAGGGGACTGACCTTGCAATCGGGGAAGTATTCGCCAATGTGCATGACAGATAAGGACATAATGGATCTCAAATATATCGCAAAGGCGAAAATGTACGATGCGGTCGCCCTCTCTTTTGTCTCCAAGGGCGAGGACGTTGAAATGGCCCGTAAAATGCTGCAGGAAGAGGGATCTATGCTTCCGATTATCGCAAAAGTGGAAACGCAAAAGGGCGTGGAAAACATAAAAGAGATCGCGATGTCAGCCGATGCCATAATGGTCGCAAGGGGCGACCTAGCGCTTTATGTGCCATGGTACGAACTCGGCAATATGGTTGAAGAGATAGTGGACTTGACAAATCAGTGCAGAAAGCCCTGGATTATGGCCACGCAGGTGGCTGAGGGAATGGAAAGGTTCTCTTTTCCCACAAGGGCGGAGATATGCGATATGTCGCACTGGATCCGCAGGGGCGCATCTGCGATAATGGTTTCGTATGAGACTGCCTTCGGGCCAAAGCCAGTCGCAGTGGTGTCAGCCATAAGGAAGATTGTTGCCGCGGTAAAGCCGGCGAATATAAGCGAAGAGCTTGGTGACCGAAATGGAGCATGAAGAAAGAGTAAGATTTGGAAAAGATCTGGCAGAGATGCTCAACAAGAGGCATGGGGAAGACCTCCTTTACGTCGGAGCGTTCGGTTCCTTGGCGAGAAATGAGGATAGGAAAGATTCCGACATAGACATGATGGTAGTGACTAAGACGAAAAAGTATTGGCCCGCACATTCAAACTGGCCGGAATTCCAGCTGAAGGACATAGCAGTGGGGCTTTGTTTTAAGACTCTAGACGAACTGGACGCAGACGTCGGAAAGCCGAACTTCAAATGGCCCTACAGGACATGGAGAACCATCAATACCCTAACGTTCTACGACAAAATGGATTTAAAGCGCAGATACAGGCAGATGATAGATGATACTCCAGAGCAGGTGTTCAAAATAGCCGCGCAGCGCCAGATAATCGAGGCGTTTTCCGCGCTCGGCAAGCTTAAGAAGAATGCGGGTCCGGGAGGCGGCATCGCGGATGCAAGGTCCGCAGCAGTAATATGCATATGCCAGCGACTAGACGTCGCTGTTGCGCTGGTGAACAGGGGGCTGCTTCCTGGTGACTATGGCTTCAAGAACCTTTCTTACATGGAAAAATTCGAGAAGGTGCCGAAGGACTACATAAGGCTAAGCAAGATAATCTGGGAAAGCGGCTCAGCAAAAGAGATATGCGATGCCACGCTTGAGCTATGGTCAAACGTGCTCGTCTTCGCGCACGATAACGGGATAAGCCTGCCGAGCTACAATTCCATCAAAGAGGTGCCGCTGTGGACGTGGATGGAAGAGGCGCAGTTCGAAAAAAGTGGTGAAAGATGAACGATAAAGAGACTTTGGCAGTAGTGGGCTTGGGCAAGCTCGGATTGTGCATGGCGGCGAGCTTTGCCGACGCCGGCTACGAAGTTATAGGGATAGACAAGAACGGCGACACCGTAAGGAGCGTTAATAACGGTAAAGCGCCATTTTATGAAACAGGCTTGCAGCAGCTGGTATCGAAATGCAAGAAAAACGGCAATCTTACGGCATCGACCGAATACGGGGCAGCAGCCGATGCAAAGACCATATTCGTAGTTGTCCCGACCCCGAGCCATTCAGACGGCTCGTACTCTGATGCTTATGTGAAGGAAGCAGCCACATCGATAGCAAAACTCATAAAGGATGCAAATGATTACAAAGTGGTTGTTATAACAAGTACGGTATTTCCCGGTACGATGGAGAAGACAGTTAAGCCCATTTTAGAGAAACAGTCTGGTAAAAAAGCAGGAAGGCAGTTCGGCATCGCCTATAATCCTGAGTTCAT
>JAKAPD010000039.1 GCA_021812025.1 Microcaldota archaeon
CGGCGAACTGATGGCCACGGGGAAGGAAGAGAGCATCAGGGACGCGGCATTCCGGCTTGCCAGCAGGTTCCTATCGTATGAAGAGTATAAGAGCCTCCTTGACAAGAGGCTTATGTTAAAGCCATCGGGCGAATCGGCGCCGGATGGGAGCGTCGCACCGATACCGGTTGCAAGATTCAGGATAGCGCTCAACGAACTGGTTGGTTCATCTTAGCGGCAGTTTGCAAAAACGAGGTTTCAGATAAATAAAAGTTGATCTTCGGGAGGGCTTAAATATTTCCTAACACATGTTTATTATCTGATGGCCATAGTCATACCGTTGGGAAGGGGCGTCGAGGATAAGGAATTGCCCACTATTCAGACTTACTCTGTAGGTTTAGAGGCTGCGAGAAAGGCTATGGATTTGCTAAGGGGAGGAGAGGAAGTGACTCTGGTGCCAAGCGGAAGGTTCAGCGGTGCGATAGCAAGAAGACCGGATAGCGGCAGCTTCTTGACCGAGGCGGAGCATATGGGAGCCATTGCGAGAATCATGGGTGTGCCAAAGTCTGCGATATTGATAGAGAAAAACTCCACTACAACGCTAGGGAACTTGGTAAACGTTGCAAATCTTTTGGCAAAAAGCCGTGTGAAAGCCGATGGCACTACTTATGTTGTTTGCGTGGAAGCGCAGCTTCCCCGAGCAGTTTACATGGCGCAAAGGATTTTTGGCACAGATGTAATTGGAATTCCTGTGGAAGATCCTGATTCCGCAAGCGTGCAGGTGAAAGCGATAGAGGCGATAAACATGATAATCTCGAGAGTTGTACTGGGAGGAATCGCACCTGGCGATTACCGTGGGGCTACGGAGCAAGCAAAAAGGATAAACGGGTTCAAATCGTTCTTCCAAAGAATGGGCATGGTGAAAGTCGCTCTCGGAGACAAAGGTAGCGCCTATTCATTGAGGGAATGATTCAAAAGCGTAAAGTCCCTCTCCGGTTGTTTTCTTTTTCACCACTTTTAAATATTTCAAAGGATAACTTCTTATTTATGGCAAATAAGGAAAAAAAGAAAACCCATTGCCTTTCCAGCAGGGCAGATTCCGCATCGAAGACTATGAGCTCGTATGGGAGGTGCGCGCAGGCAGAAGCGGGCATTCCGATGCTGCATGATCTATCGGACAGCGAGCTTTTGGAACTGAGGAAAAAGCTTCGTGAGGAAGAGGAGCGCAGGAACGCAGGCTATGCGTGATTTGCAAAACAGGGATTCTCATATGGGTGCCTTCTTTTTCCAGCCAGTTTAAATATTTCAAATGGATATATCATCTCGTGCTATCATGAACGTTACGGTCCCAAAAGTCGCTGATCGCTTTCTAGTAAGGCTTGGGATTGACAAACCGGAAGAGGAAAAAGAATCCACAATACCAATTAAGGTTTACCTTTTCGACAACTTCTCAACAGCAAATACTGACCCGAGGCAATACATAAAGGAGCTGATGGGGAGCCAAGAGGGCGTTGAGGTCAAGATAGGTGGCAAGACATTCGTGCAGCGGATTTACGACGCGTTGGCCAGCGGCGCAGACTACCGATATGGAATCCTTTTCCTTTATGGGCGGCAAGGAAAGCCGTGTGCAGACCTGCTTCTTTACAGGGGCAAGTGGGAAGAAAGCATGGTTGGGGATGCGTTTAATTTCATAGGCAGGAGTTTCACGCCAGCTACAAGCGGGGTATTCTGTGAAACAGAAGCCGTTATAGCCGGCCTGGAGGCGTTGCTCAGGCTCGAGAGGAATACCGTAGAAGCATATATTGCCGATGCACCGAAGCTTCCAACTGGTTTTATGGCTGGCATTCACCCTAGGGGGACCCTGAACGAAGCGATAAGCAAAACCATGTGAAAATGCAAAAACGTAAGTTTCCGTAACGTTTTTTTACTTTTAAAAACCCTTTAAATATCTGGAAAATCATATATCTTATACGTGGTTAAATGATAGCGCTTTCTAAGAATGCAGAAGAATTGAACCAGAGATTGACGCGATTTGCGCTTGCCCCGCAGCAAGGAAAGGAAGTTTTGATAAAAGGCCTTCTTGCAGACATGCCGCGATTGGTGGACAGCGAAGCAACGCTGCAGATGATAGCAGACATGAATGATAAGCAAGGGATATTCCAGAACAAACTGACAGAAGCTGCGGCTACGGCGTTCGAGGTGCCTGTAGAGATAGGGGGCAGGCTGTTCAACGACTGGGCACAGGATTATATTATTGTGGCATTGAGCAGGCAAGGGAACGTGCTTGGTGTATCCATGCAGAATGCACCGGAAAAATTCCTCCATTATGCGGTGTCTAAAGCAGTCTGCACAATATTGCTAAACGGCGATGTTGAGATGGGCGGCGATATAACATGCCAAAGCAACAGGGATTATCTTGCCCAGCTCGGCATAAAGGTTGGCAAAGATGTTTATTTCGGGGGAATAAAGCCAGTCATAATAGATGGCCGTTCTGTGTGCCTGGCAGGCGGGAGCGTACACCTGAGCGAGCAGCTCAGAAGGCACCTTGCAGATGAGTTCATGCCAGTAAGCCAGCAGAAGAATGATACGCTGGCCG
Source organism: Microcaldota archaeon (assembly GCA_021812025.1). Classification (GTDB taxonomy): domain Archaea; phylum Micrarchaeota; class Micrarchaeia; order Micrarchaeales; family Micrarchaeaceae; genus JAJZYD01. The sequence continues at coordinate 2,576 of JAKAPD010000039.1, forward strand.
GCGCAGGCGAGATCACGTTCGCGCAGGCCACTGCATTGCTTATGCAGCACGACATAAGAGAGGTCTCGCTCGATTCGCATCATGCCGAGCTATTAGAAAGGCTTCCGGAGATGATAAGGAGGGATCCTGAGAACCTGAAGCTCTATTCGTGATGGTGGAAGAAATGTCAACGATAACGTCAGGATTGAACACGCAGATGCTCGATATACTAAAGGAGCAGGGGAAAAGTTTCTCCGAAAAGAAAGAAACCGCTTATGGCTGGAAAATCCAATTAACACCGACCAGCCTGATAATATGCATAAAGCCGGGCCATAGCACAAGCGCAGGGATAAGGGACCAAGAACTTGATGCTTTAGGACTTCGACCGCATCCTGGGGCGGCATTCGAAAAAATAACTGTTCTGGGGTATGAGGATGGGCTGCAAGATGACAAGGCCGTGCTGTCTTACACATTCAGGCCAAGATACGAGCAGAACATTTCATCGCAGAACTTCTCGAGAGGCTCTACTTTCTATTCCGTACAGATGGACAAGGCGACAACCGGCTACTGGCATTCCAACAGGAATGTCTCTGATAGGTCGATTCTACTTTTCATAGAATCAGGAAAAAAGACATACGGGCAGGAAGTGGCAGAGCTGAATGTAAGATACGAGGACCTCGAAGCCGCGGTATATGCCAACTTCATGGAAAAATGGGGGTTCTTCTATTTGCCTAAAGAGGCAAGAGGCAAGATAATGCAGCTAGATGATGAATATGCCAGAAAACTGGCAGAGCTTGATGAGCAGCAGAAGTCCTTGCTCGCACTGCCTGCAGGCAGGGAGACAAATCCCATGGTCACAGTTAAGCATTTCGAGAAGAACATAGGCGCGGCATCCGAAGCCCACGCGCAGAAAGTCAAAGATGTGATAAGGAACGCAGGGCTAGAAAATCATGTGGTTCACGTGCTACTTGATGCATACGAAAAGGACTGCGTAAACTATTTCAACCCCGTAGATGGAATGCTCTCTAGGTATTATAACGAGCTCGACGAGATAAATGCCAGGTACGGTATGCCATTGAGCTCCAGCGTTGTGGGGTGAATTTATAGAGTGTGCATCGAGACCTATGAGCTCCGATCCTAAGAGCTTCAAAGAAACGCCATGGCATCGCGAACACAGGGAACAGTATGAGAGAATCCACAAAGACTTCGACGCGATATCCGGAAGAATAGAAGAAATAGTAAGAGCAGGCATCAAGCCAGGGCGGGCCGATACTTCCCTGCTGAAAATGCAAAGGGGCAAGGTACCGGAAGGCCACATATTCTTCTACGGAGTCCAGGACATGCAGAACGCTTTCCTTGACAATTTCTATCCATGCGCATTCACCGTGGATGGGGCGACCTATGCGAGTTCGGAACATTTCTATCAGAGCAGGAAAACAGGCGATCATGAGTTGAGGGCATGGATCATTGCTGCTCCGACCGCTGCCGAGGCAAAAAGGAGGGGCAATTCGCTAAAGCCAGGGCAGATGACAAAAGACTGGGATACCAAGAAGATAGAAGCCATGAAAGAGGCTCTTCTAAATAAGTTCTGTTACGGGTACTCTATCAACGGTGAACCGCTAAGGGACATGCTGCTCGCAACAGGTACTAAGAAAATGCACGAGGATAGCCCTGGTGACAAAATCTGGGGCGTTGAAGGTCTTGACCTGCTGGGACTCGTGCTTGTGCTGACCAGGCAGTCATTGCTGATCGAGGGCTTTCATAGGAGCTAATAGCAAGCCATACGCCGCAAAACCATTTTATAAGTCCGCTGCCTAACGCAATAACTTTGAAGCTTGCGCTGCCGTTTGGACAGGTCATTGCAGATGCAATTGGCGCCCCGTTTGCATAAAAGGTAGCGGCCGTTGGCAATTTCCCAATCGGCACTTTTAAATATCTAAATCGACAGCATCAATCATCGTATGGTGACGACGACTGCCATGGAGAAGAAAGAGCAAGCCACTCCGCACGACAAACAGCATAAAACCGAGCACCAGCCGCATCCTTTCCATTTGCTCCGTCGAGGACATCCTCTGAACTGGCTAAGGGCGGAATTCGAAAGGGGCGCTAGCTGCAGCGATGCTTCGTTCTGGCACAAGACTGCGGAGAAAACGCTTGCGTTTATTGGGACAACATCGGCATTGGGCTACGCCGACACGCTGCACCTGCCGCAGTATTTCCCATACAACAAGTACTTCGCAGAGTTCCTGAATGCGCTCATACATCCGAATCCGCCGTTCACGCAAAGCCTTGTCGTAAATGCCGAATACCAAGCTTGGCTTATCCTTAGTACTGCTGCTGCCGGCATTGGGGCTCTCTGGGCCTTCAAGGAAAAGGGTTGGGAATGGACTAGAAACCTTTTGAATGTAATAATGGTGCTTCCAGCACTTGTCATTATGGACTTCACCTCTGCAGAGATAACGTACTATGAGCAGAATGGGCATTTCACCGCTGTGCTGCCTACAGCCGATTACACATGGAGAGCGGGACAGTTCGGGAATACCGCCCTGGGTTGGATAGTCAATGTAATAAACCAGCCGTCTGTGCTGTTCCCCGGCTGGATATTTGGATACGACCTTGCTGCTGTTTCCGTGCTTGCCTATGTTGGCCTGCAGACGGGCATATCGCTATATCTTCACTTAACCAGGAAAGAGATAAGCGGCGCGATTGGTTATATCGAGCGAAAGGCCAGGAGGCTCCTAGGCCGTTTTACAGACATTAAGGAAGAGGCAAACACACCTATGGCGCCTGCCGCACTTGGAAAAGCGGGCGGGGTCCTAATAATGCTTGGGGCGTTGGGCGCCGCCGGTTCAGCTGCTATGCACGACGGAGGCGCGGCATTGGCATCCGTGCTTGGAATGAGCAGCGGAGCACCGCTTTTGAAAATGGGATTTAAAGACAGCAGGCACCCGCATCCGGCATAGTGGGAGAATAGCATACTGCTCTCGCAATCATACGCAAGCTCAAAGAACTCCAGAAGCCCATGGAAGCTTTAAATATCTTGTCGGAATAGAGGTTTGGAAGTGTAATTATGACGAGCTTAGCAGTTCCAATTCCGAATTTTGAGCCAATGGTTGTGAAAGCGGAGAACACGCTTAAAAGCAGCAGCAGGGTTGCCGAACTCTGTAGAAGGGGAAACAGGATAAGCATCTTGATA
>JAKAPD010000040.1 GCA_021812025.1 Microcaldota archaeon
GATATCCAGGGGCCTTGCGAAGATGACGCTTGATGAGAAAGTCGACCTTGTGGAACGGGTCCTTGCTTTGGGGATGGACCCGAAGCCCGAAGTCACGATGATGGAGGGCACAGGTGCTGGGACGCACGTCGCAGGTTACAGGAAAGTGATGAGGCCGATAAAGGCGTTCATCGAGGAATCGAACGCGATGATTAAAGCCGGTGCTAAGATGCTCATGTTCGAGTCAGAAGGCGTCACGGAGGACATGCCGCAGAAAGAGTGGAGGCTCGATGTGATAAACAAAGTGATAAAAGAATTCGGCTACAAGCGCTGGATGTTCGAGGCTGCGGATCCCGTTGTTTTCAAATGGTATTTGCAGAATGTGGCGAGGGATGTAAACCTCTTCATCGATTTCACACAGGTCGTAGAATTCAACGTGTGGAGATATGGACTCTGGGGTGACAAGAGGCTGTGGAGCAGGCAAAAATGATTAAATAAATTTATTTTGCGCTTGTTTTCTTGATTGCATCATCTAACAGGTTTAGCCCTTTTTCCAGGACATTTTCATTTATCGTTATCGGCGGTATTATCCTTATCGCAGAGGTTCCAGCAGGCAGCAGGAGCAGACCTTCGTAAAAGCATTTTTCAATTATCGCGTCTCTTTCCTTGATTCCGTGATCCTTCGACTTCTTGTTTTTGACTATTTCGATAGCCAGCATCATCCCGAGCCCCCGCACGTCACCAACTATCTCGTAATTTTCCTTCAGCTCGTTCAGCCTCTTCATCATGATCCTGTTCTTCCTTTTGACCATGGACTCGATCAATCTCTTGTTCTTTTTCAGATGATTTAGAGTCGCGTTCGCAGCCGCGACAGACGCAAGGTTTCCACCGAACGTTCCGGCGTGCGACCCGGCTGGCGTATCGCCAAGGGATCGGCTTGCGATTGTAGCACCCAGGGGAAGGCCTCCGCCTATCGCCTTTGCCATGGTGTAAATGTCAGCAGTGACTCCGAAATTATCCATTGCAAGGAACTTACCTGTTCGCATGTACCCTGCCTGCACTTCGTCCGATACTAAGACTATATTATTTTCGGTGGCGATCCTTCGCAGCTCTTTCATGAATATCTTCGGCGGGACTATGTAACCGCCTTCGCCCTGTATGGGCTCTACGAAAATGGCGGCTATCTCCCTTGGCGAGTATTCTTTCGCCATTATGACCTTCTCGAGATGATCTATGCACGCCAGAGCATGCTCCTCTGGGCTGCTTGTGTTGAACTGGTCCCTGTAGTAGTTCGGATAGATCGCATGAACGACGTTCGGGAATGGACCATAGTGCTCTCTATGGACTAGCTTTGTGGCCGTTATGCCCAATGCGCCCAGGCTTCTACCGTGGAAAGCGTTGATGAAGCCGACTATGTAGCTCTTTTTCGTGAAAAGCTTAGCCAGCTTTATCGCGTCCTCGTTAGCTTCCGTACCTGAATTTGAAAGGAATACTCTCCCGAAGCCCTTCGGGAACATAGTAAGAAGATTTTCGGCGAATCTGACCGGCAATTCTGAATAGTAGTCGAGGAAAGCTGCATGCATCAGCTTGTCAACCTGGTCCTTCACCGCTTTTCTCACTGCGGCCGTGCCGTTGCCACCGAAGTTGTAGACGCTTATGAAGCTCGAGAAGTCTATGAACCTGTTGCCCTCAATGTCATACGCATAGTCGCCAGATGCCCTCTCAGCTACGAACGGATAGTGCTCCCTGGTTGTTGTGAACATTACCTTTTTGTCCCTTTTTATTATATTCTGCGTTTTCTTTCCTATATTTATCATCATACCGCCTTTTCCCTATATCTGGAGTAGCTTATTAATGCTGCGAGCGCCTTTGCTGCGGCGCTGGGCGATTCGTAGACTGGCACTCCGGCACTCTCCATCAATTTGGTATGCGATTGCGTATATGAGCTGCCGGTGCTCACCACGACAAGAGGTTTCTTTTTTCCATTGTTGAAATTGACAACCGCGTCCACGAGCTTCTCATCGGCTCCCGGCGTCTGGAAGAGCGCTATCATCATTATTGCATCGACGTTCTGGTCGGTGCTAAGCACTTCGAGCGCATCGCCGAACCTCTTATAATCAGCTTCTCCACCGACATCCATAGGCAGCGCGATGTTTACTATAGGCGGCATCCTTCGCCTAAGCTCCTTCTGCGACTCTTTTGTAAGCTGCGGGAATGTCAACCCATTCTGGTATATAGCGTCTGTCGCAAGCACTCCGTGGCCGCCCCCGTTTGTTATCACCGCTACCCTATTGCCGGTGACTAGCGGTTGTGTGTCGAAGATTTTCGCGAAGTAGATGAGCTCCTCGAGCTCGTGCGCTTCCGTCATGCCGAATTGCCTGAATACTGCACTGTACGATTCATAGCTCCCGGCCAATGATGCAGTATGCGAATGTGCTGCAGTAGCTCCGGTCTCTGTGATCCCCCCTTTTATTATCACTACCGGCTTGCTTTTCGTTACTTCCTTCGCCACCTCTATGAATTCCCTGCCCCGTTTTGCCCCTTCAAGATAATAGACTATCACTTTTGTGTTTTTGTCTTTTGCAAGGAAGTGCAGTATGTCTACCTCGTCGACTACTGTCGCATTTCCGTACGATATGAACCTTGATAGGCCAAAGCCTTCTGCACTTATCAGGTCGAGCGTGGAGCTGCCTACAGAGCCGCTCTGCGAAACGAAGCTGACGCCACCTATTTTCGGCCTCTCTATCTTGTAAGTAGGCAGGAATAGCGTGTCTATCCTGGCTCTAGGATCCATGACACCAAGGCAGTTAGGCCCTATGAATGGCATCTTGTACTTCTTCGATATCTGTTTTATCTTCTCTTCCAAATCCGCCGCACCGACCTCTGCGAACCCACCGCTTACTATGACTGCGCCGTTCGCTTTGGCTTTTCCGCACTCCTCCAGCACATTGGGCACGCCTGCAGCCGGTATGGCTATCACGACAAGATCGATTTCTTTCCTTATGTCGAGCACGCTTTTGTAGGCCTTGTATCCGGATATCTTCTCACCGGCATTGATGTTGACAGGGTATAGTGCACCTTGGAAGCCTGCGTCCATGTAATTCTGCATTATGACCTGGCCAACCTTGCCTGGCTTTTCCGATGCACCTATTATCGCTACGCTTCTTGGGTTGAAAATGTGCGTCAGATCTGCGAAATCGTGATTGTTTGCCGTGCTCCTCTTTACCATATGGACCATCCTCCGTCGACCGCTATCGTCTGCCCGGTTATATAATTGGAAGCATGCGATACCAGAAGCAATAATACCCCCTTTAAATCATCGTGCTCGCCTGTCCTGCGCATAGGATTCCTTGATTTTATGTAAGCGACGGTTTTTGGGTCGCCGAATACATCTTCTTTTGTGGCCTCGCTGGGGAAAGTTCCCGGTGCTATTGCATTGACCGTTATTCCGAGAGTGGCGAATTCTACTGCAAGCCCGCGCGTAAGGTTAATAATTCCACCTTTTGAGGCATAATAAGCGGACATCTCCCACTTTTCCACAACCAATCCGAGCACGCTGGACATGTTTACTATTTTCCCATATTTCCTTTTAGCCATGTACTTCACGGCTTCTCTAGCGGTTATGAATAGGCTCGTCAGATTAAGATTTATTTCCTTTTCCCACTTTTCCCTTGGGAATGTCAATGCGGATTCATACCCTGCGGTCTTACCAGAGGTGCCGGCGTTGTTGACGAGTATGTCGATTCTCTTGAACTTTTCGTAAGCTGCTTTGAAGAATTTCGCCACCTGGGCTTCATCGGTAACATCAACTTTCATGTACATTACTTCAATACCATATTTTTTGCTAATTCGTCTCGCAAGTTCTTTCAATTTCTCTTCCCTGCGCGCACAGATTGCAAGATTTGCTCCTTTCGATGCTAAAGTTTCAGCAAACATTTCGCCTAACCCGGCTGATGCACCGGTTATGACAGCAGTATTGCCTTTTATATCGAATAGTTTGTCTACTTCCATCATTTCACTCTCTTCCTTTCTTCACCGAAAAGCCCGTTATTGAAATAGAACAACTTTGTTGACGTCACTTTTGCCAGCGCTTTTGCACTTTTAAAATACTGGAGTGTTGCGCCGCTCCATTTAACATTTCTCTTGAAATAGAGGTTGTAGGCTTTGAGTATGTTTATAGGCCCTTTTACCCATTCCGCATCTCCTTCTAGTTGCACCCCTATTTTTGGACCTGTAATTTTTTGTTTCGTTGAATATATGGCTACTGCTACATTTTTATTATGCGAAATATTTTTCATGTGCCTGGATTCTGGACCAGAAACAAAGTATAGGTTAAAATCATTATCGTAGGCGAATACCACGGGAGCTATCCAAACACCTTCTCTTTCATAAGTTGCCAGCGCGCAATAAAGAGTGGAATCTAGACACTTTTTCACCAGTTTTTTTAGGTCTGACGTTTTATCACTTTAAAATTCTTATATCAACAGCATCGTACGTGCCATCATGAAGTATCAACGGGTTGAGATCGAGTTCCTGGATGTTGTTTTCCACAAGCAATTTTGAGATTTTGAGCAGAACCTCTTCAATCATCTTCTCTGATTTCTGATCTGGTGCGATTACTTTCTTTGATTTAAGTTGCTCTAGCATCTTTTTCGCATCATATCTAGTTATCGGGCACACCCTTAGCGCGAAATCCTTGAATGTTTCTACATAGATGCCGCCCAATCCCAGCAAAATCATCTTCCCGAACTGGCTGTCAACTTTGCCGCCCATTATTATCTCAATGCCCTGCTTTGTCATCGGCTGGGCCAGTATCTTATACGGCTTGAACTTCTGTGCTTTCTTTGAAAGTCTCAAGAATGCGCCTTTTATCTGGTCGCTCGTCAGCAGATCCAGCTCAAGAAGGCCGCTTTTTGTCTTGTGGATCGCTTTTTTTGTTATTCCTTTCAGGACAATCGGCCTTCCTTTTGAGAATTTGATTGCCTCGTCGGCGCTTTTAACGTATTTGCTTTCGATAGAGTTGATTCCGTACTTCTTCATCAGGTTATACGCGCTAACGTAGTCCAGCAACTCCCCCATTTCACGACCGAAGTTCAATATCTGGCAATATTAATATTCCTTTTCGTTTGCCGAGAGGCGCAGTTATCTCTTTCCCTTTGAGGGCACGAGCGCCATGCCGCATTCTGGGCATTTGCCTGGTTTCTTCGAGCGCACCTTCAAATGCATAGGACATGTGTATTCCATCATATCACCAAATATCACACTTTGAACCTGTTCAATAGCAATGAGTTTGACACGACGGTCACGGAGCTGAACGCCATCGCGAATGCGGCCAGCAACGGAAGGAAACTGTATATGCTCGTAGTATAGACTGGTATCAATGCTCCCGCGGCTATCGGAATCAGTATCGCGTTGTAGCCGAACGCCCAGAACAGATTCTGCTTTATCTTGCGCATGGTCTTTTTCCCGAGTTCTAGCGCTATGAATGCATCATAGACGTTGTTTTTGATTAGCACTATCCCACCCGCTTGGATTGCGACTTCCGTACCTGCGCCTATGGCCATTCCCAGATCGGCTTTCGTTAGCGCCGGCGCGTCGTTCACGCCGTCACCGACCATGGCAACGGTATGACCTTCCCTCTGGAGCTCGGCAATCTTCCTCATCTTCTCTTTGGGTTTTGACTGGGCG
>JAKAPD010000041.1 GCA_021812025.1 Microcaldota archaeon
CGCATAAGACCGAAAGACAGGCTTATTGGCCGCTTTTTCCGGAACCGGTTCCTTTTTCTTCTCCGGGGTCCATTTCATTCACTACTAATGCTTAGGTTATCAATCTTTATATACTTATCGAAAATCTTTTTCCGAACTCGCGGATTAACGAAAAGGCACACGAGCGGATCTGCTTTCAGAACACAAAACCAATAAAAGCCTTGTTTAGCAAAGTAATTCGGTGTTATGTTGACTAAGATAGAGCTCGACGCATGGAAGGCGACGACTCCAGATACTGAGAACGTAGAGGTTGTGAATAGATTGATCGATCAATTCGGCCTGTCCCAGATGAAGAAAGAAGAACTCGACAGATATGACCATCATTTCTTCAGGCGAAAGATAATAATAGCGCACAGGGATTTTGGAATAGTGACTGAGAGGATAAAAACCAAGAAGCCGTTCATACAGATGACGGGGGTCGCATGCTCTGGTCCAATGCATATGGGCCACAAGATGTCAATTGACTTGTTCCTTTTCCTGAAGAAGATGGGCGCGAGAAGCTATCTTGCTGCGGCAGACATAGACGCCTACGTTTCTAGATCCGATAAGACGGTTCCCAGCCTTGAAAAGGCGAAGGAGTATGCCGTTGACAATATAACTGACTGCATTGCGCTCGGGGTCGACCCGAAAGACATATACGCACAAAGCAGAAAGGAGCAGCGGTATTATGAATTCGCGTTCGAGTTGACAAAGAAATTCACTTTCAATACACTTTTCTCCATTTATGGCGAAGACTATGACCCTGGGAAGAACTCCGCGAACATGCTGCAATATGCAGATATATTGCACCAGCAGCTCAGGGAATTCGGCGGCCCTATGCCTTCCATAACTGGCATCGGCATAGAACAGGACCCGCATGCAAGGGCTGTGCGCGACATAGCTGCAAGGCTTCCATATAACTTTGTAATGCCCTCGTTTATCTATTTCGCATTCCAGCAGGGGCTCCAACAGGGAAAGAAGATGAGCTCTTCAGACCCAGCCACGGCCATATTCCTATCGGATACCCCCGAAGAAGCTGCGAAGAAGATACGGAACGCGTTTTCTGGCGGAAGAGATACGCTTGCAGAGCACAAAAAGCTCGGAGGCATACCAGAAATCGACCGCGCATATCAGATTCTAAAGTACCATCATCCAGACGACAAGTACGTGAACGAGCTTTATGACAGATTCAAGAGCGGAGAGATTACCTCTGGAGAATTGAAAGACGAAGCGATAAAATTCATTGGAGAATTCTTAAAGAAGCACAACGAGAAAGCCAAGAGGGCGAGACCTATCGCTGAAAAAATAGTCCATGGTCGGTAAATGCAGGGTGAAGAGGTGCAAGAAGATGTCCAAGAACTTGGAATCAGCACAGCTAAGCGCGGCGCCCTCTACCTTTTCGGCAAGTTCTCGAGCTCGATAGTAGTGCTAGTGCTTCTCATATTCCTTGCGAGGTACCTGCAGCCGGCCCCGTATGGCCTGTATAGCATAGCCGTAGCATTCTCAAGCCTGCTGGGGATCGGCGGCGCGTTCGGCATAGGCACCGCATTCAGGAAGATGCTGCCGGAGATGAAAAAGGACGGGCATGAGAAAATCAACGACGTGATAAGCAGCGGCTATCTTTTTGCGTCATTGATGGGATTGGTCATTGGAATAGTGGGCTATTTGGCAAGCGGTTACATCGCAGTAGCAGCCTATGGAAACCCGGCGCTTACGCTCCCCTTGCAGCTTGCATCGATATCGGTTTTCATAGGCGTGCTGTTCAACCTGGCGCTCGCAGTCCTTGTTGGTCTGTACATGGTAAAGGAAGCGGCGATCAGCAACATAGTGTATTCTCTTGTCAACCTGTTCGCCTCTGTCGGCTTGGTGCTGCTCGGCTATGGAGTGGCTGGAGCCGTAGCGGGCATGGTGCTGGGGCTGCTTGCCGGCGCGCTGATCGGCATGGTTTACATGGCGCTCCGAAAGGGGCACAGGTTCACAATGCCAAAAAGGAATGTATTGAAAGGCCTTACAAAGTTTTCCACGCCGGTTGTCGCTTCACACGTAGCCACGCTGGGAGCCCAGAATTTCGCCGTGTTGTTCCTGGGCTTATTCGCCACGGCTTCCATAGTTGGGAACTATGGTGCAGCCTTCAAACTAGCAAGGTTCATAGAGCTGAGCATAACCTCTATAACCTTCGTGCTGCTTCCGGCTTTCTCAGTGGCGCTGTCTGAGAAGAATAGCGCGCATAGGATCGGCAGCATCTACAACAAGAGCCTCTATTACACGGCGCTGCTCCTGTTCCCTCTCGTGGCCTATATGGCGGCCACTGCAATCCCGTGGATGCACCTGCTCGTATCTTCGCAATACACATTCGCGCCGCAATATTTCGCCTTCATAGTCGTTGGGATGGCCCTAGGGCTGATAGGTGCCTATGCCGGAACGCTCATAATAGGGGAAGGCGACACCAAAAGGTTCATGAAATACCAGCTCATCGCAGTCGTTGTGCAGGTTGCGCTGCTGCTTGCGCTTACTCCTGAATTCCTTGCACTTGGTGTGCTGATAGCGCTGTTCGCAGTGACCCCCATAGTGCTTGACGTGATATACATGAAAGCATTGGAAGAGCAGTACAAATTTAAGCACGAGCTAAAGGCATTCCTGATAATCGCAGCAGTATCGGTGATCCTGGGCTTGGTCATGTATTATGCGTCTATGCTGCTGAACCAGGGCAGGCTCGCAATAATAGCAGATGCAGTGCTTGCAATACTTGCATTCCCGCCTCTGCTGGCATTGACCAAATCAATAAAGAAAGAGAACCTTGAGTTCCTGGGCAGAGTAGGATCGAAAATGAAGCCCGCCAAGCCCATTATTGATTTGGGCGTGAGATACACTGCGTTTTTCATGAGAGGCAATTAAGAAATATTTTTATAAACAGACAACACAATAGTGATTCATGCCCCGGTAGCTCAGTGGTAGAGCGATAGTCTTGTAAACTATAGGTCGAGGGTTCAATTCCCTCTCGGGGCTCATGCCCTTTATAGGTTCTTTAGCGCTGTTTCTATCGCTCCCTTTGTCAAGTTTGAGGAAGGCAGCATACATTGGTCATGCGCGTCTTTGATAATAGCTATATTTTGAGGAGCTCCATTACCGCAGCGCGATTGTTATTTTACGCTTATAGTGTTTCAGCAGCAGTTGCTCTATTACGCCCTTCTCCTTTTGCAACTCCTCCTCAAGTTCATTTATTCTCTTAGTGGTTTCGGCCAAGGCCTGCTCATGGGATTCCTTCTTCAATAGCTCCTCCCTTGTTTCCGCGGCTATGCGATCGAGCGATATTATCTCCTCTCCTATGGCGTGCCGCTCGCTTGAAAGCAGCTCGAGCTTTGATATAAGACCATGTATGTCTGAACCCTTTATCCTTTCTATGTGTGAAATTGTTTCACCTGGGTTCCTGACGTCTATCTTCTTCTCGCTGATCTTCCTCCCAAAATCCTCAAGCATGCTGTTGAATTCGTCCAGTTTGCCGGGGCTCGCGAGCGACCTTGTCGGGAATTCTATGATCTCCGACAATTTTGCCTTGCTCGGGAACGCGTGGTCGTAGGCTCTTGCGGCTTTCCCGAGCGGGAGCAGAAGCGATGCGATCTCCGAAGAGGCGGCATTCTCGCTCTTTTCAATCGATGACAGCTCTTTCTTTTTTTCTGCGATCTTTATTGAAATCTCGCTCGGGTTTTTCGCCATTTCATCACCGCCGCCTCCAGGCCGCAATGCAGATAGCCTTGTTTTTTCCGCTTCCAGCTCATCGGTTATCGCATCAAAGCCATAGATGCGCTCCATGACGCTATCGTATTCACGGGCATCGGCAGCTGCATTTTCCAATTCGTCCCTCAGGCTCTTTACAAGGCTCTCGAGCCTGGCGGACGCCTGCTTGAAATTCCCAAGATAATTTGGATACGACGCTATCATCACCTTGAAGTGAGTGTTAAGGTTCATAATTTCTGATATAAGCGCCTCAAGTTCCGAGAGCTCCGAGCTATATTTAGAATATGAGTTTGGCCCTCCGTGCCCGCCGTTTCGGCTAAGCAGCCTTTTCAGCGCGGTTACATAGGCCCCTTTCTGGCTTTTTGTGTGGCTTGGGTTCCTTAGCCCCGCATATTCGGCATTGGGCTCCACGGAAAGAGCATCGAATTCATCGCATGCGCTTACGTAATCCTTCTTTGTGCTTGATATCTCTGATGATATAGATGCGGCCCTCATTGAGAACTTCTCGACCTTCTTGTCGAAGAGCGAATTCACTTTTGCTTTCAGCTCCGATATACTGACATCTTCAGCCGGGGGCTCTTGCTTCCTAAAGAATGGCAGGCGCATCATAAGAGATGCAGCAGGAAGTTATTAATCGTTTGGGCTTCCGGCACATCAAAACGCGAATGCCTGGGCGCAGCTAGGCAATGCTTTCCTCCGGCTTTCCGGATTCCCTCGCCAGCCGAGCTACCTTATCAATAGGGATGTTGGTCCTGCAGGATATTTCAGCTTCGCCCAATCCTTGGACGAGCAGGTTCCTAGCCAGTGCCTCGGCGGCTTCGTCAGCTATTGCTTTCTTTATCTCGTATTCTTTCTCTAGTCTAATACCTATGTCCCGCAGCATCCTCGCTCTTGCCGCGCTCGCAGCTGCAAGTTCATTGCCCTGTGCCGGTAGAGAACCAGGCATATGGGCTTCGGCCGTTACGCTGTTCGGCGCGCTTTTCTCTTTTCTAGCTGCCGATTCTTTCCATGGCGCCGGCTGTTCTCCGCCAGTATAGAACCTTACTATGAACGCGACCCTTTTCGCGAATTCTTCTTCTGGTATTCCAAGGACTTCCAATAGTTCTTTTTTGTGCTCCGTTATTTCTTGTATTATCTGGCCTAAAGTGAGTCCGCCGCTCGATGCTATTTCGGCGTACTTGTCAATGTCCGGGATCGGACTCTTGAGCAGGCGCCTCCTATCTCTGAACTCTTCGGATCTTGCGAATTCCCTTCTGAAAGAAGCCGGGTCGGATTCCTCGTTTAGAGGCGTTTTCCTTCTTTGATTGTATCTCGGCATAGCAACAGATAACCTCACGTCAAAGTAATACTTATACCTTGCTTTTCGCTTGCCGAGCAGATAAAAAATCAATAAATATTTGAAAATAGTAAGCAGTATTCGTGCAGATTGAAATAAATCATGAAGATGCCCGCACGGAACTCAACAGGTTAAAAGGGCTTAGGAGGGACGGCGAACTATTGTGGGTCGGGCTAAGGGGCACCCATGCCCCACTAGGCAATGAGGCAGTCCGCGACATGAACAATAGGATAGACCGGCTGCGCGAAGTGCGCATGCAGCTCGAGGTGCTCGGCGACATGACTGCGCTGCTCGCAAAGCGGAACCGCGCGCCAGAGGTAAGGGTGTTCAGAAGGGAACTCGAATCCTACAAGGACCAGACTATTTGCTTGATGCAGTGCATATACGACGAAAGGGAAAGGCTCGCAAGGCTGAAGCACGGCTTTGTTGGAAAGTTTGAGACCTTTGCCGATTTCATAAAGCCCCAGAACAAATACGACACAATAGCATTGGCCGGCTGGGTGACAGGAACG
>JAKAPD010000042.1 GCA_021812025.1 Microcaldota archaeon
CATATTCTTCATAGTGTACGGATTCAGCATCTCGCTGCACTTGAAGCTCATGAAGAAATACGCCTGATTGGCGCGTTTCTTCTTTTTCCTTTTTTTGTTTTTAGTTCGTTATTTATATCTTTGGAATAGATAATAATGAATCTTACGTGCATAGTCGAAGGAAAGGAATCTGCTGATTTTGATGATAAGGAACATCTACGAAAGCAAGAACTACAAGATGCTTGCCCTTGTGCCCATAGCGCTGCTTCTGATCAGCCTGTTCTTCATACCGAGGATTCCTCTTGACTCCACGCTCAAAGGCGGAATAGCAGTCCAGCTGCAGATATCAAACACGAGCTACAGCCTGCAGGGCCTGACCAGCCAGATTGACAGCAAAATCCCCGGCGCACAAGCGTCGCTTTCCAGCGCACCGGGCGGGATTTCCGTCACCATGGCCACGAACACGAGCCTTGCGAACGCGCAGCAGCAGCTCCTTGACATATACGGCACCGAGGCCAATTACAGCGCAGCCTCGGTAAGCATAGCCGCAGTACAGAACCAAATGAGGAACCAGACAAATGCGACGTTGCAGAGCGAGCTCGCTACCGCACAGGGGAACCAGACAAAGGCTCTCAGCCAGTTGAACGCGCAGACCGGCGCGCTGCTTGCGGGCCTCAAGCCGCTGCTAAACGGGCAGACATTTCAATACAATGCGACAGATGCGCAGCAGATGGTTTCCGTGTCGCAGAGCGCATACACTGGCGCAACGAAGAACTATGAGATCCATATCATAGGCATTTTGCAATCGATAATACCTTTCACCTCGTACTCGTATCAGGAGGTCACGCCTACGTTGGGGGCCTACTTCCTTGGCGAAATACAAGGCATACTGATAGCTTCATTCATAATAGTGGCGATAGCGGTTTTCATAATATTCAAGACGCCCATACCATCGCTCTCGGTCGTCTTCGGGGCTGGCAACGACATACTGATAGCGCTCGGCGCCATGGGCCTGTTCGGTATCCCGTTGGGAGTAGCTGCGATAGGAGGCCTGCTCATGCTCGTGGGCTATTCGATAGACACAGACATGCTCGCAGCGATAAGGATAATAAAACGGGGCGAAGGCACGCCTTCCGAGAGGGCGTTCAATTCGATGAAGACAGGCATGACAATGACGTTCGCCGCAATAATATCGTTCGCGATACTGCTCGTCGTTTCATACATAACTTTCATACCGACGTACTTTGAGATATCGAGCGTGGTGCTGTTCGGGCTTATAGCCGACCTTGCCACCACATGGCTCGGCAACACCACGATGGTGCTGTGGTGGAAGCAGAGAAAAGAGCTGAGAAGATGAGCGCGCTAGACTACATCAAGGACAGAAGGATATACACGTTGCTAATAGTGTTGGCGCTGCTCGTGGCCGCTGATCTTTACTATGGGCTCCACTTTGGAATAGAGTTCGTTGGCGGGACGCAGATACCGGTTACGCTGCAGCAGTCCGTGAACGTCACCACTATGACTTCGCTGATAGGAGCCCTCCAGCAGCGTCTTTCCTCTTTTGGCCTGTCGCAGGTAACGGTCGAAGGAATAGGAAACCAGGAGCTCTACGTGGTCATCCCTACCATATCGCCGTCGAGCGTGAACCAGACTATCAACATAATAGACAGCCAGGGAAGGTTCGACGGAATAGTTAGCGGGAGAGAAGCGCTGAACGGAAGCGGCATACTCAAGGGCAGCATAGGCGGCACTTCCCAGATAGTGAACGGTACGGCTGAATGCGGAGTCACATTCTACATAACGCCGATAGCCGAAAAGCATTTTGCGGCTACTGTGCTCGGACAGGCCAACAAGCCGTTGTACATGTTCTTGGACAGGCCCACGTCCGCGGTTGTGCTGCTTAACGCAAGCTCCATCAGCAGCTCGGGAATACAGGAGTCGACCGCTTTGTCCGCAATAAACCAGGCGCTGGCGTGGGGTAACAACACAATCCCTGTTGAGATAGTCTCGAACAACAACCAAAGCATGTCGAGCGTCGAGTCGTTCTTCTCGAACAACAGGGTGAAATACACGACGGTTGTGACAGGCTACGGAATGAACGCGAGCCTGCTCACGTATCTGAAATCGTTAAACTACACGATAAAACAGTATGCCACAGCCAACATAACCCCGGTATATACGGCAGGGTTCTTCGCCAATCAGACATATGTGCAGTCGTGGCCCGCGGTCGGGCTCCTCTCATCGCCGGTGCTTAACCCGAGCATAACGAACGGCAATGTGAGCAACAGCTATCAGATTACCGGGGTTGCGCCTTCAACGCTGCCGGGATCGCAGAAGCTCGCGTATGCAGGGCAGCAGGTGAAGACGATAGTCAGCATACTGAACGGGGGCGCACTGCCTGTGGCCGTAGTTCCCGGTACGCCCACCACAATACCGCCTACTCTGGGCTCGCACTTCCTGTACGTGAGCGGAATTGTCGGCGTGCTCGCCGTGGTGTTCGTATCGATATTCATAACCGTAAGGTACAGGAAGATAGGCCTTATCGCCCCGATAATAATAACGACCTTGATGGAGCTGTTCATAATAGGATCCATACTGGGAGTCATAGGGACGATCGACCTGGCAGGCGTTGCCGGAATGATCGCGGTGATCGGAACGGGCGTCGACGCACAGGTCATCATAACCGATGAGATAATAGCCAGGAAAGTAGACACGTCGGCGAAGACCCTGCTGGGCAACGCATTCTACATAGTATGGACGGACGCACTGCTCCTTGTAATAGCGATGATGCCATTGTTCTTCTCGACATCGCTGGTAACGGTCATAGGGTTCTCCGAGGCTACGATAATAGGCGCGGTGCTTAGCGTGCTAATAACGAGGCCGGCGTACGGCGCCATGATAAGCAGGCGTTACGCGCAGTAGCGGTGAGCAAATGGAAATATTCTGCCCGACATGCAACAGGTCTAGCAAGGACATCAGGTTTATAGGCGAGTTCTGCGAAGCGTGCACTCTGGGGAAGATATTCAAGAACCTCAAAGACACCGCGGTCATATCCCAATGCAAAAGATGCCTGCGCATTAAGACCCAGAAGGGCCACGTCCCCCTGGACGACGAGTCTCTCATAGGCGTGATAAGGCCGCAGATATGCCAGAAGTGCGAAATGAGATTGAAGAGTTTTGACGGGAAAGTGGCGGTGGTGGAATTCGCGTACCCCGTAGGCAATGAAATGGTAGAGTTTGAGGGAAGGATAAAGATAAAGACTGAATACCAGATCTGCCTCGATGATTACAGGAAAAGCTCTGGCTATTTCGAAGGCATAATCCAGCTAAGGGGCGACAGGCAGAAAGTCGTCAACATGTCCGAGAAGATAACGCGTTTCATGGAGGCGAGAGGCGCATTCATATCAAAAGTGGAAGAGACGGAAAACGGCGGCGTTGACCTGTATTTGAGCAACAAGGAACTTGCGAACAAGTTCTTCCTTTACACTGGTATAAAGAACACGAGATCTTACACTCTCTTCGGCTTGAAAAACGGGAAAAGGCAGTTCAGGAACACTTATCTCGTAAGACTATGATCATGTGGACGCCACATAGATGCACGCAACTGATGGCATTGCCGGGCACTGTGCCTGCGCACTTATATTGATCAGATACGTCCCGGGCTGCGTGAGCGATCCTATGTTGCCGCTTATGTTCAGCGGCGTGTAAGCTGTTACGTAGCTCGGTCCCGCGTTGGTGTTGACTACGAGCACCACCTCGTGACCAACGCCACCTGTCGGGGTGCCTATCGAGATGTTCTTGACGTTCGGCGGAATGTCTATGAGCGTCAATTGTTTTGCCGGTGTGCCTTGCGACCCTATGGAAGTCGCAACGCTCGCAATCTTAACCGCGGTGGCCTGCGCCTCTGTTGCCGCGAGGGTGGAAGTGGAAGTCGATATCTGTATGAATGCCAGAACGACTATTGGCAGCAATATTATCAGACCGAAAGCCAGTGTTATCAATAGCTCCAGGCTTGACTGCGCTTTCACGTTTTTGTTTCCGGCCATCAATCATTCCTCCTGCAATACATCTTCGTGGGCGTTGCCCATTACCTTCCTGACGCCTATGTAGCGCTCCTTCGTCTCCTTTATCTTGTTGTAGAGTATGTCCAGTATGTCCGTCACCGTCCTCTCGAATATGTGGCCCGTGACGTGCGCGTTTATTATGCCGTTGCCTCCCAGCGAGACCCTTGCATATAGCTCATAGGACTTCGTCTTGAAGTGCTTGACCACGAGCGTCATGTAATCCGGCCTCACCTTGCTCATCCGTTCAACTTTTGCCATGAAGGCCATGAGCGATTCCCTCACCGCATCTTCATATTCGTATGTATCGGCGTCAAGCCCCGATATGAAGATTCTTTCCGGCTCCGCGCTAGCGCGCGCCATCACGATCTCAATTATGTCTAATTCCGTCAGCACCCCGACAGGCTTTGAATTTTTGGCCACTATGAGCGACGAAACCCTGTTCTCTATGATTTTCTGCGCCGCTTCTCTCAGGCTCTTGTTCTGCTCTATCGTTACCGGCGTGCGCTCGACGAGATCCGCAAGCTTGACGTTCGCAGGCGTGAATATCTTCTTCTGCATCTCCGGGAGTCGCTCTGTGGGCTTGATGACCCTCTCCATCATGTCGTAATTGCTGACTATGCCGATAAAGCCGCCATTGGAATAAACCGCAAGCCTATTTATCTTGTTCTCGCGCATCGCGGCTTTTGCCTGTGCGATCGTCGCATTTGAATCTATCGCAATAAGCGGGGATGCCATCGCTTCGCTGACCTTTATGCCATCAAGCCTGTCAAGCGACAGCAGCATCTTTATCAGCGTGGCCCTTTTCAACACCCCTTTGATTTTGTTGTTGATCATGTAGGGAAGCGCCTTCACTCTTGACTTGTTGAAGTAATATACTGCGTCGTCGATCGAAGTCGTGTCTGTTATCCTCGGCACGTTTATGACCAGGTTTGCAGCCGCTTTCGACTTCACGAACTTCGTACTCTGCTGCGTCTTATAAAGCGTCCTCGAGTCTATTATTCCACTGTACTTTCCTCCCTTGTTTATTATGACTGCGTCAAATTCCCTTATCGCAGGGATTATCTTCGTCATAGGAGTTTCTGATTCAAAAATAGCAGTCTTTGATATCAATCCTTCTGGTATGCGCGAGACACTTGCCATCAATTCACCCATATAATACTTCAATACTAAACTTTAAATACTCTTTAATATGCCGGTTTCACTTCCTGTTGAAATCGTCTTCCAGCCTCACTATGTCGTTCTCGTCGAATTCGCCGAATGCTATCTCGAGTATTACGGAGTTTTCAACGCCCTCTATCCTATGCTTTGCTCCAATCGGAATCTCTATAGAATCGCCTTCTGAAAGGGTTTTCTTCTTGCCGTCAAGTACAATGTTTACCTTTCCGCGCACGACTTTCCAGAATTCTGATCTTTTGCCGTGGTACTGGTAGCTCAGCCTTTTGTCCGCATCGACATGAAGCAGTTTTACAGTGCAGATCG
>JAKAPD010000043.1 GCA_021812025.1 Microcaldota archaeon
ACCTCCTTATCACAAGGTCCCCGCCGTCCTTCGGGCACTTCCCGAGCACGCTGCTTTCGCGAAGGCCTTTTCTCAAAGCCATGGTTATCTGCTCCTTGTTCTTGTCG
Source organism: Microcaldota archaeon (assembly GCA_021812025.1). Lineage (GTDB taxonomy): Archaea > Micrarchaeota > Micrarchaeia > Micrarchaeales > Micrarchaeaceae > JAJZYD01. Next base: position 108 of record JAKAPD010000043.1, read on the forward strand.
AACTGCGCAAGCGCCTCGAGGAGCATCTTCTTTCCTTCGTCTATGACCTCCTCTTCCTTTAGCTTGCCCTTGGTTATCATTTCCATGTCCTCTTCGAGCTTCCTGGTGGTGCTCGCATCTATTATCATACTTGCGTTCTCCCTCAGCGCCTCGTACACGCTCATGCCGAACTTTGTCACCATTATGCTTGTGCCCTCTATATAGTTCCTTTTGAACAGCGTGTCTATTATCTGCGCCCTTGTCGCCTTCGTCCCGAGATCCTTTTTCTCGAGCTCTGAAAGGAGCCCGGCTTTCGTGTACCTCTTCGGTGGTTGTGTCATGAGGTCCTTCAGCTCTATCTTTGACGCTGTCGCATTTGCCCCTTTTTCGAATGCGGGAAGCATTTTCTCGTCTATCTTCGCGTAAGTGTAAAACTCCAGCCAGCCCTTCTTCAATATCGTGGAGCCGCTCGCGGAATAGGCTTCCTCACCGAACTTTGCCACGACCTTTGCTCTCGCCACTGCGGCATTATCCGCAAAGCACGCGAGGAACCTCCTTGCTATTATGTCGTAGACCTTCGCTTCCTGCTGCGTCATCTCCCTCGCCATTTCTCCAGTGGGATATATAGCCGGGTGTGCCTCGTCCTCTTTCGCGCCCTCGTGCGGCTTGAACCTCTTTTCTTTTATCAGGGCGTTTGCGAGGCTGGAGTACCCGGGATTCTTCGCAAGCGACGATATTATCTTCTGGAGCCCCAGCGTAGCGGGCAGCTTCTGGGATGATGTCCTTGGGTATGATATGTATGCCTTCTCGTAAAGCGACTGGGCTATCGCCAGCGTAAGCGATGGATCCATGTGCAGCGCCCTGCTGGCCTCGAGCTGCAAAGATGTAAGGTCGAACGGCGGATACGGCGCGACATGCTGCTCTTTCGTCTCGACGCTCTCTATTATCCCGTTGCGCGCGTTCTTTTTCGTCTCGTCGTGCGCCTTTGCCGCCTCTTCCTTCCTGAACATGTCGCCTCTTACGTTGATGAATTCTACATCCTGCACAAGACAGAAGAGCCTCCAGAACTGCTTAGGCGCGAACTTCGATATCTCTATCTCGCGCTCCGCCAGGATGGCCAGCGTAGGCCCTTGCACCCTTCCTATGCTCAACGCGTTCTTCATGCTTGGTCCGGACACCGCATAGGTGAGAGCCCTGCTGAAGTTTATGCCCCAGAGCCAGTCGAGCATGTGTCTTGCTTCCCCGGCGTAGAAGTTCTGCAGATCAAGCGGCATTAGTCGGGAATACGACTCCTTCAGGTCCTCCGTGGTCGTAGTGGAGAATTTCATCCTTTGCGCGTTTGCCTTGAGCCCGTTCTTGTTCAGGTATTTTATTATGTTGGTGCCTATGACTGTACCCTCTATGTCAAAGTCGCAGGCGTTTATAAAGCGCTCGCACTTCTTCGCTATGCCTTCCAAGGTGTCAAGGTACGCTTTGGTGTAGTCCGCTTTTGTGCCGACGGTGTACGAAGGCGCCCACTCCACATCCAGAACGGGATAACCGCGTTCCTTGGAAGCCTGCTTTATCGTGAAAAGGTGGCCCACTGCAGCAGCGACATACGTCGTCCCGTTCGCATCCTTTATCTCATAATAGCCGACCTTGCTCTCGCCCAGGCGCTTCTCGTGGCCTGCGCCGAGCGCATTCGCTATCCTGTTCGCGACGCTTGGCTTCTCTGCGATAATTAGAGTGTTCATAAACATCTGTTTGGCTTATCTTCGCCCCTTCCTGCTTGAGGTCTTCCTGCTTCTTTGCGAGCGCACTGCCGATCGCTGCGCCTCCTCTGGCCTTGATATCAGCCTCGAGTTGTAGAAAACGATCACTATCGCTATCACAAATAGCGCGTAGAACGCTATCCCTGCACCAAAATATATATAAACGATTATTGCCAATATCGCAAGTACAACAATAGCCGAAGACAGCAAGAGTTCCAGTCTGGTCTTTTCCATTCGTGCACCGTGATTGATTGAATATATATTTAGTTATATTTATAACCCTTATTGCTGCGCTCATAGCGTCGGTGGCGCAGCTCCTTTTTAAGAAAGGTGTCCCTGAAAAACTGGAGAAGAAGCGTCATATAATAGGGCTTTTTAAGAACAGGTACATCCTTCTCGGCGGGGTAACGTACCTGATAAGCTTCCCTGTCTACATATACGCGCTTTCCGCCGCGCCTTTGTCTGTAGTGTATCCGGTCTTCGCGAGCACATTCATATTCGTGACCCTGATATCTGTGCTCACCTTCAAGGAGAAGTTATCGACCCTGAGGGCGCTCGGGGTATTCCTCGTCTTCATAGGCGTCGTGATAATAGGCTTGTCCGCGGGGTGATATTTTGGCGAACGCTAGATTGGTTAACGTGATATTGCTCTTCATATCCACATTCATGGGAGCCGTAGGGCAGTTCATCTTCAAGTACGCTTTTGGAGTTCCCGCGTATCTCGTTTACCTTCTTCTCTTCGGCTTGCTGATATACTTTCTGTCGACGCTCATATACCTGTATGTGCTTAGCAGGTCGCACCTGAGCTGGGCGTACGGGATTGGAGGTTTGAGCTACATATTCACTACCATTTTCGCCGCGTTCATACTGTTTGAGAACGTGCCATTGCTTAGATGGATCGGTGTAGGTGTCATCTTCCTGGGCGTGGTGCTCATAGGATTAAGCTGATCCGGGCCAACCGGGCTTTGCTGGAAAATTAGATTAAGCCGACTGCTCGACTTCGAGCTTCCTTACTTCCACTTTGTTAAGGTCGGCTATGTTGCTCAGATGGTTTGTGAGCTCCGCCTGGAACTTTCCCTCTATTACGGCGTTTACCGCGTTTGTGAACTCGTTCTCCTTGAAATAGTTCCTTGTGAAGATTTCTGCCTCTTGCCTCAATCCTTTTATCTTGCTTGTTGCAGTCCTTCTTGTCGTCACTATGATAAGCTTTACGACTATCGATGTGCCGTCCTTGGCGACCACCGGCACTATCGCGCTCGACACGCTCCTGTATCTTCTTACAAAAGATCTCACGTAGCTTGCCACCTGCTCCATCGAAAGCATTCTCGTGTGCGCGGTCGCGCCGCTGACGTCTGTTACTTTCAGAACCACGTTGGTGAATGCGTGCGAAGGGTTGTGCGTCAAGTAATCTAGGCTGACTACCATGTTCCTCCCAACTGCGAGCTTGCCCTCATTGACTGGCATTTCGCCCACCACTGCCTCGTTGAAGAGCTTCGGAGCCTGCACGCTAAGCCACTCCTTCGCCTTCCATTTGTCTACTCCTTTTTGCGTTGCCATCTATTACGCCTTTCCTTTGATCAATAGTTCAGCCTGCTTTGGATCATATTTCCAGCCATTTGGAAGCGCCCCGGTGCCCACATAGTACTTGGTAAGCCTCCATATTTTCGATTCTGTCCTTCTGAGCCTCAACTCGTTGTGCTTGTCCTGCTTGTTCCTGCTTAGATGCGATCTCATGTTGACTGCCCTTTTCATCAGGTCGAGAAGATCATAAGGTATGGGATTTGCAAGCTTCTTTTCCCTAAGAACCTGTACGAGCCTCCTTCCCAAGTACTGCTTAGGGTACAGGACATTGTGCTCCTTCTTTAGCTTCTCGCCTATTTGCGCCGGGCCGATGCCCTGCTTGGCATAATTGACTATGAGCTCTTCCACCGCCTCCTTTGTCATAGTAGCGTTTTCTGGAAGGGCGCCTTCGGCTAAAATCGGCTTCCTCGACTTCGCCTTTCCGTGCTTCTTCGAATGCATTCTTGCCATTGATTCACTCCAAAACAAAGACCGTGTTATTTGCTTATCGTAACAGAAAACTCTTTGCTTTTCTTGATGGCTATATCCAGGGCTTTGCATATCTTTTGCAATTCCCCCTTAGCCGCTGATACTGCGTTAATATATTCATCAGGAACATTTATATTTATTGAGGATATCTCCCCGTTGAGCGCTATCCTGTCCCTTGTCTTCTGCTTTCTCACTTCTGAGATTATGTCATTGAGCACGGTCCCTGCCGTTTCCGCATCGACGTCGACTAATGCGCTCTTGAAAACAAGCCCGTTGATCACGAAATCCGCCGGAGCCGGCTTCTCCGCATAAGCCGGATAGTCTTCCAGATACACGCTCTTGTCGCTGAACATCGAGTTGATCTCTTCGGAAGTGAACGCCGCTATTGGGGCAAGCAGCCTCAGCGTGTTTAACAGCACGTGCTTGAGCGCGTATTGCGCCGCCGCTTTGCTCTTCTCCATTCCCTTCTCTTTGCTGTAGACCCTGTGCTTGACGTTCTCTATGTAGTAATCGCAGAACTCGTGCCAGTAGAAATTTATCAGTTTGCTGCCGGCGTCATAGAAGTTGAGGTCGTCATATGCCATGGTCACCTCTTTGGTTATCGCGTTGAACCTGTTCAGAATCCACAGGTCGAACACATTGAGATCCTTGTGCGGCTCCTTTGACGCTTTTGCCTTTTCCGTAGCCGCCTTTACGAACATCGCGGAATTGTACAGCTTCATGAGAAAGCTCTTCGCGTAGTCTATGTCCTTGTACGTGAACTGCCTGTCCTTGCCGACGGCGCCGCTCAACGCCACCCACAGCCTCACGGCGTCTACCGGATAGCCTTTCATTAACAGCTCGTCTGGTGCAAACCCGTTTCCTGCGCTCTTGTGCATTATTTTCCCGTCAAAGCCGAGTACCATGCCGTTGATCAATGCCTCTTCCCATGCCTTCTTGCCCGTAAGCGCCCAGACCCTGAACAGCGTGTAGAACGCCCATGTCCTTATTATCTCCGTACCCTGCTCCCTCAGCGAGTTCGGGAGCCCGCGCTCGAGGAGCGCCTTGTTGTCCGGCCACCCCAATATCACCAATGGGGTTATCGACGAATCGAACCACACGTCGCATGTGGCTTTCTCCCCCATGAGCAGTTTCGACTTGCATTTTGGGCACTCTTTTGATGGAGGTGCGTCCCTTGTCGGATCCACGGGCAGCTTCTTCTTGTCTGCAGGAATAAGCTCGCCGCACTTCTGGCATATCCAAAACGGTATCGGCGTGCCGTAGACCCTGTTTCTAGATATGACCCAGTCCCAGTCTATGAAGTTCGCCCAGTCGTAGAGCCTTTGCTTTGCGAATTCTGGATGCCATTTCACCTCGTTCGCAAGCCTCTTTATCTGCTCGCTGTGCTCCTTTATCTTGATAAACCACTGCATGGAATTGATGTATTCTGTCCTGGTGCCGCACCTGTCGTGGGTCTTTACCGTGTGTTTCAGCTTCTCCTCCTTGACGAACGCCTCTTCCGCAGTAAGGGAATCTATTATCTTCTCGCGGGCCTCCTCTATTGTTAGACTGTTGAAGTCGCCCGCGTTTTTCAGTTTGCCGCTCTCATCTATTGCCTCGATCAACTGCAAGTTGCCCCCCTGCTCCCCTTGGTT
>JAKAPD010000044.1 GCA_021812025.1 Microcaldota archaeon
ATCTATCGAGACGGCGATTGCAAGCACCAGCAGGAGCTCCTGCGTCGTCAGAAGCGAAAGCGCAGGAAGGCTCCCGAGGAGCAGCCCCGCGACCAGATAGACTATGGTCATCGTGATTCCCGTAGTTGGGAACGCCTTTATCGGATAGAGCCCCTTGTACGCGAAGTAGAACGAGTAGTAGTACCCGACCATGTTGAAGAGCATAACGAAAACCGCAGCCATTATGATCCAGAACGAAGCAGCAAGATTCGTCCCATACAGCCCGAAGACCTCCAGCAGCAGCCCCAAGAAAACGACCACGGTGCCGACGTAGTAGTTCCTTCCAACCTTCTCTTTTGTCGTCTTGTTTATCCAGAATGCGAGCGGTATTATGAGGGCGAAAAACACCGAGGCCACAAAAGGATAGTTCTGATTGCCGATCACGCTATAGAAGATTATCGTGCCCAGTGCGAATGCGGCGCCGACTATGACCGGGTACTTCATCATCGACATGTCTTTCTTTGTTATCCTGTCATGCCTGGACCTCATGTAAACTAACAGCAATATCGATGTAGAAAACGATAATATCAGTTCGATTAGCACCAGATAATCGAATATGTAATTCCTGTTGATGCTCACTATCACGTCAGACAATATCGACCAAAGCGACCAGAAGAACGATGATAAGAGCGCCAGCGAAAGGCCCTTGATTATTTTATCCATGGGATCAGATGTAGGTGAGCCACTTGGCGAATCTACTGTTTTTGCCCAAGACCACGTCGGTGTACTCTCTCGCCAGTCTTTTTGTGATCTTGCCGGGCTTTCCGTCACCGACGTCTACGCCATCGACATTCACTATCGGGGTAATCTCAGCCGCTGTCCCAGTAAAGAAAACCTCATCAGCAGTGTATAATTCCTCCTTGTGCATCTCAACCTCCAACACCTCTATGCCTATGCTGCGCGCGATTTCTATGATAGAATCGCGTGTTATCCCTATCAGTATGTCGGCGCTGTAGTCAGGGGTCATGAGATAATCGTTCATGTAAAGGAAAATGTTTTCGGCTGGGCCTTCCGCGATTCTTCCCTGCGCAGAAAGCATTATGGCTTCGTCGAAGCCTGAGCGGATCGCCTCTTTGTGCGCCATCAACGAATTCAGGTAATTGCCGCTTCCTTTTGCCTCTACCGGCAATATCTCAGAGTTTATCCTGCGCCATGTTGTCGTCTTGCACCGGATCCCGGAGTCTCTTCCCTTTCCATAATAAGCGCCGAACGGTACAGCGGCAACGTAGACGCTCACATCGGTGCCGTGCGTGGCCAAGCCAACCCTGTCGGAATTATAGAAGGCGAACGGCCTTATGTAGCAGGAGCTCAGTCTGCTCTGCACGACGCATTCTATTATCGCCTTCTCTATAGCCGATTCGGAGTAACCCAAATCGATCTGATAGATCTTAGCTGTCCTGAAAAACCTTTTAACATGGTCTTTTAGCCTAAAAATCGCTGTGCCTTTCTCGGTTTCATAAGCCCTTATGCCCTCGAACATCCCGCTGCCGTATTGGAGCGAATGCGTCAGGATCGGCACTTTGGCGTCGTAGTAGTTCATAAGCCTGCCATCGAGCCACACTTTCAGTTTCGACCTGTCTGCAGAATCGGAGCCGCCTTTCTTGGTGTTTGCCATGTTTGAACATGGTAGTGAAAAGTTAAAAACCCTTATTCATAAATCAACTCATGAAAAGAGCGGAGATAATCAGCACGCTAAGGAAAAATAACCTGACAGATTTTCAGATCGATGTGCTTCTTGCCACAATGAAGATACCAAAGGGGGAGGTCGCCACTTACAAGGAGGTCGCAAGAATGGCTGGGCACCCGAATGCATACAGGGCAGCCGGCACCGCGCTCAGAAAGAACCCGTTGGCCCCAATGATACCATGCCACAGAGTGATAAAAAGCGATGGCTCCCTCGGGAATTACTCTTCCGGAGGCACTAAAAGGAAAAAAGCAATCCTTCAGAAGGAGAACGCCATAGATTGAGCGTCATCGGCCGGCAGGGCCGGCCAGAAGACACCTATAACAGCCCTATTTTCCACCCAGGGCTTTTATCATAATAGGAGCAAGCACCTTTTCACCGATTTTGCCAATGCCGTTCATTTCACCATCATACTGATTATTAGGCAGACCAGGAATAGTCGCATACTCTTCGAACGAAGCGAGTTTCACCCCGGCTCTCCCCAGCGACGCAAGCTCGTGCACCCCGCTTTTGGTCAGCACCAGAGCCTTGCCCTGCTCGTCTTTCGAGGCAAAGTCTAGTACTTTCTTCTCTTTCATCCTTTTGAGGTTGTACCAGACGCTGCTTTTCGAGAATCCATACGACTCGCTCATGTATGTGACGAAAGCGCTCGCGCTGTCTATCGCATCCCTTCCTATTTCCAAGACAATCAGCTGCTCGCGCTTTGATAGTCTAGAAATTTTCTCAATTACCCTAGTAACAGTTATTTGGCCCATCATAAACACCCGATTTAAAAACTTTCAGGAATTTATGCGGCCAAAAACATGTACGGTGTATTTGCAATCCAGCACTTAGTGCATGCGCTATCTGCGACAAAGGAAACAGACCTCAGCAGATGTTGCGCTTGCATTTGTTTACACCACATGTCCGCATTTTATTTGAGCGTATAATATGATGAAACTCTAATGGTATTTAAAGCTTGTGTACGAAACGCGCTGTCCGTTATCCAACGCAGGCTATGTCACCGAAGGACTTCAGCTGCACGCCCACCTCATCGTTTGCATTGAAGACCTCTATTTTCACCTTGCTCCTCTCGGCCTTTTCGAGCACCCTTTGTATTTCCCGAGTGCCGAGCACGGTATCGTTCACGAGCACCACCTTCGCCTCGTAATTCTCTATCGCATTCTCGACTTCCTTTGCGCCCGATTTCGATTTTCCTGTGCTAAGGTTGTTTAGGAAGTCCTCCATGAGCTTGAATTCCTGTCTGATCCTTTCTCTCTCAAGAAGCAGTTCCACTTTTTCGCTTTTTATCAGTTCATAGATTCCGGAACGCTCCGCTGTGCTGGCGCTCGCGAACATTATCTTCTTGTTGCTTTTCTTGAGCGCGCCGCTCTCTTCAGCGGAAACCCTTATGTCGTCTTTCGTGAAGCCCGGCCCCGCTATTATCACTGTATCGACTTTCATCTCCAGAGCCACGTCGAGAACAGATTTGAAATATTTCTTCTGCTGTTCTATGAATTCCTTCTGTGACATGCGCTTGCTCAGGTTGCTGTATATCTCGTTCCTGAACTCAACCCCATAGCCTAAGAGATATGCGGGGAGGGCTTTCTCGTCATCGACCACTATGAGCCCCAGCCTGGCTTTCTTCGTGTCCGCAACCGCGTTCTTCACCACGCTGACAAGATAATCGGGCCATTCCTCTTTCTTTATCTCCAGAGTGTCCTCTGGGGCTATGTTCAGCGTATGGTAGCTGTTAAGCTTTATGTATTCAAGCGGCCTTCCTTCGATTATCTTCCCGCTGATCCTTAGCCTGTTAGCGTTCTTGTCGAATTCCGTTTTTTCGACCTTTACTGTTATAACTACCTCTTTCATCTCCCCGGTGTCGCTTTCGCTAGCCTTGAATTTCCTTAGGCTTTCCGATTTCACGATATCGTTCTGGAATATGATCCTTTGCAAGGTCCAGAGGTCGTCTAGAGTGTCCACTCTGACCTTCAATTTGCCTTCGCCCTCGTAGAACTTTAGCACCTTCATGATTCTCGCTAATAGATTTGCAGGCGATAAGATTAATAAACAGATATTGCAAAGCAATAGAGTGTCTTTATGTTCGGACTGCCGATATTATTCTCAATAAGTTCGCTTTTCACAGATACGTACAGCATAACGATGGCGCTGATACACTCTTACGGATACTCCGCACTGTTCGTGCTGATGGCCTTAGAAGGCTCATCCCTGCCGATTCCAAGCGAAGTGGTTGTGCCGTTGGCCGGCTACCTGGCGGCAAAAGGCATGCTCAACGCATTCGTCGCATTCATAGCCATGTTCCTGGGAAGCGTAGTAGGCCTTGCTGTAGATTACTATATAGGCTACTTCGTAGGAAAGGACCTGGTGTACAAGCACCTCAAGTTCTTCCACATAAAACAGCATACGCTGGACAGGTTCGATGGTTGGTTCGCCGAGAACGGGTCGTTCGCTGTATTCATAACAAGATTCATACCATTGGTAAGGACGCTCATAAGCTTCCCCGCCGGCTTCGCAAAGATGCCTCAGAGGAAGTTCTTTGCGTATTCCATGGCGGGCTCATTCGTATGGGACGCCGTGCTCATGGTATTCGGGTACTACGTACTGTCTGTCAACAGTGCTGTCATAGTGCTCGGCGGAATAGGCGTGTTCGTGCTTGCGCTGTACCTAATCTATTATTTTGCAATGAAAAGAAAGAAGCCGGACGCCCATCGGGAGCGCCAGGCGAAGTAGGAATCACATACATTCCTTTTGGTTTCCGGTGCATACGTGCCTCGGTAGGCATACCAACGTATATTGCAGCCATTGCATCTGCGCCCATCTCTGATACGAAGATAAACCTACACGAGTCTGGTTTACGAAAAGGCCAAAGAAGACATTCTGCAGCACGTTAGATCTGAAATATTCCGTCTGGCCAGGCAGCATTGCCCCATTCCACGTATGTCCCTGATACGTGACATTCAGCAATACAGGGCTTGCTCCGTTCGAATTTGGCTGGCCCAGACCAACCACCTGCGCATTTAGAAAGTTTCCGACCGTGAGCGAGCTCCCGACATATACTGTTTCCAACGGGGTCAGCTGTGCGACGCGCACGAAGCACGGGTTTATTGGCAGGCTGCTCTGAACTGCCGCCGCGTTCGTTGTCGAAGCCATCATCGTGAACACCACCAACGCGAAACCGAACATCGCGACAAGCGTCCCCGACCTTTTTGCTTTTTCAAGTGTCCTCATCCATATCACTGAAAATACAGCGCACAGCGCAATATTTAAACAGGATGAGATATTTCGGTTTTCTCTTTTTAAACCATTTAATCATATTTCGGTTTTCATTTTTCCTAAACCTTTTTAAACAAGAAACCGAAATAAGATGCATTCATATTTAAATCCACTTAACGCTTAAATTACTGTTTTAAGACTGATGCTCATGAGCAAGCTCGGAGAAACGAAGATGAAGATCCTAGGGTCGCTTAAGCACAAGAGCAAGACTCTTACGGATCTTAGCGAAGAGCTGAACCTCGCGCCGTCAACGGTAAGCCAGCACATACAGGAATTATTGGATCTGGGAGCGATACAAGAGCAGGGGGGCGACATACAAAGAAAATGGAAATATTATGAAGTTAACCCGGCATTCGACCTAAGTACATATAACGTAAGCTTTTTCCAGCGCCATGGGATGGTCGTACCCATTGCCGCAATAGTTGTTGCAGCAATAGTCGTATTCGCATATCTGGCTTTGGTGAGGGCGCCGCAGCCAATAACCTACGTTTCGGCGCCGCTCAAATGT
>JAKAPD010000045.1 GCA_021812025.1 Microcaldota archaeon
TATCGCTTTCACAAGCCGAACTCCTTCTTCATCTTTGCTATCTTCGGGCTTATCACGAACATGCAATAGGGCTGGTGGGGATTCTTGTCGAAGTATTTCTTGTGGTACCCTTCGGCTTCGTAGAACTTGCCGAGCTTCTTTATCTCTGTGACTATCGGCTTCCCGTAATCGTCCCTTATCTTTTTGACATAATCGAGCACCTCTTTTTTCTGCGCCTCTGTGGTGTATAGTATTATGGACCTATACTGCTCGCCGACATCGGCTCCCTGCCTGTTTATTGTGGTTGGGTCGTGCATAGCGAAGAATATCTCAAGGATTTTTTCCAACGGAATCACCTTTGGATCGTATTCCACTCTTAGGACTTCAGCATGGCCAGTTGTGCCTGAGCAAACTTCCTCGTATGTGGGATTTGCCGCCTTGCCTCCTGCGTATCCCGGAGCGGTGCTCACTATGCCCTTGAACATCTCGAAGACCGCTTCTGTGCACCAGAAGCAGCCGGCGCCCAGGTAGATTTCCTTTGCCATTGCATTCTGACTTGGACCTGATATTTTATATATTTTTCCTGAACTAGGTTTTTGTGATGCGTTGCCGTTCATAGACAATCTGGCCTATTCGCTTTTCTCGCTCGGCTTTGCGGGGCTTCTGCTCCTCTATATAGTAACATCCATGTACCTTGCTTACAGGAAAGGCCAGAAGGACTATTCGCAGCATCTTGAGAGCGCAGGCATTCCTTTGCTCCTCGTGGGGGCTTATATCGTGATTGCTGGATTCTGGGGCCAGATAACGTGGCCGCTGCCCGGTAGCTACAACATACTTTTCTACGATCCCTTTGTCACGTTCGGATTGCTTATACTCGCTTTCGCGCTCTGCATAAGATACGGCGTCAGGCTCGAATATGCGGGCTTCTTCGGCATGCTTGCCGGGATAATGACACTCATATACGGAGCCGAGGGCTACTCGATAGGCCTCACATCGGCACCTTTGGCGCTGCTCGCGCTCTTTGCCTGCTTCGGGATTGCCGGAGTGCTTTCGTACCCGGTAGCGCTCATAGCCGACAGGCTTCCGGGCTTCAAAAAGAACCCATGGCCAGGCTGGACCGCCATACTGGCAATATTCTGGATATTCCTGCTTGCGGCGAGCCTGATAGCCGGCTATATAGGCGCCAGTGCGATTTCCACGCACTTGATAACGGCGCCGTGAGCGCCTGTAAGGCTTTTAAAGGCTCGTTTTGTATCAATTAATGTGATTTCATGGGAATCATAAAGGATTTGAAGTTCGGTTTGCAGGTAATGCTCAAACCCGGAGAAAACACGAAGAAGCCTATGGAGATAGGCCAGGCGTTCAATCTCTACTATAGGATTACTATCATTCCATTGATAGTGCTCATAGTATTCGCAGTAGTCATGGCAAGTGCATTCGCGGGATCGCCGCTGTTCGCGCTGCTTGGGCAGTCTTTTGCAGGGTTGGGCGCATCGGCGCTTCTTGCTTCCTCTATATTGATACCCATACTGGTTGTGTGGGTGCTGATACCTCTCAGCATATTCATAACTGGGGGCTTGTACCACATAGTCGGCAAATGGTCTGGACAGTTCAAGAATGACTTCAACAAGACCTTCACTGCTACGATGTTCAGCAAGCTGCCGACTACGATATTCCTATTCACACTGGTCGTTCCGGCTACCGCTTTCCTGTTTTGGATATTCGCGCTTTGGGAATTGATAGTGCTCCTGGTGGCGCTCTCTAACCAGCAGAAGGTGAAGTGGAACGTCGCTCTGGGAATAGTGCTTATAACGGCGCTGGTCGTGACCGCGGTGATAGGGCTTGTCTTCTACGCGTTCGCAGTATCGGTGAGCAACACAATAATAAGCGCGATAATCCCGCAGATAATCAGCGGTGGGACAACTGGCACAACGCCATTGCCGTTGCACGCGGTATAAGTTCTGTTTTTCTTTTTTCTTCTTTTTCTGTTTTTCTTTCCGCCTTCCGTTTAGGGGCTCTTGAGCTTGCTCTGCGACTTCGGCTCCTCTAGTTTCCTGCGCATCCGGTCGGTTATTTAATTCAGTATGCTTATGCTTCCGCCGAAAGACGCCAGATGTCCCCTGTCCGCGAGGTGCGCGCCCTTATCGTATTGCCCGAAGAGGTTCCCATCGGCGCCGACGTAAACCTTCCCCCTTGCCAGATCAAGACCTACGAATAGCATGATAATGACTATGTTGCAAGATGCAAAAGAATGCTATTTATTTATCCCATAGCGCGCTTTTGTCATGTTTATGAACTCTTCAGAGAGGCCGTCGCTGTACAGCGCACTGACATCGACTAGCGACACCAGCTGCTGAGCGATCGCGCTTTCCATGGAGGGCTTTATCGAGCACGGGTGCACGTCCACATTCTCATATAACACACCTGTAGTCGTGATGCCTTTGCCCAGCGACTCCACGTTGTGGCCTTTCGAGTAGTACAGCGAAATGTAGTTGAGCGCATCACGCTCTATCTGCTCCCTGCTTAGCCCGAACCAGTAGTGCATTATGAACCACATCACTTTTACCGATATTACAGAGTCGCAGAACACGCTCACGTCATCGCTCTTCTGCAGCTTTAGCAGCGGCTTGATGCTCTTTATGCACTGCGCGGCTGTTATCGAATTGTCTTCCGTTATGACTTCTATTCTCTTGTCCAGCAGCGGCGCCGCATACTTCTTTATCGAGGTGGCTTCCGACAGCTTCTCTTTAGGATTGGTGTGGCCCCCGCTTATTATCACCTTGTCGACTTTGTTCTTGTTCGCGAACTCTATGAATTCGTCGACGTAATCCTTATAGTTCTTTATCCCCGAATCGAAGATTCCGTTCCCTAACAAAATTGCTATTTTAGACATAGAAACCCCGTTTATTCTCTCGTTTTATCTTTAAATACCTTTCAATTTAGCGGACAGGCCAGCTTTAGAATTTAGGTGAGGGTGATAATGATGGAAAATATTCGCTGTGAAGCTTTAATACATTGCACGCGCCTTCCGATATGATGGCAACATGCCTATTCGAATTCCGCTAGCTTGCTCCACCATTTGATGTGCTTCTCCAGCCAGTAATCAATGGACAGCTTGCTCGGCCCGTAGCCGGCATTTATTGCCATAAGCGCAAAGAACACGAGCGAGTATATTATGCCGGTGCCGATGTCGGTAGAACTTGGACCGTAAGGCCCGCCAAGCCCTTCCGGAACCGCCCAGATGAACAGGCTGAGCACCGCCCCGACCGAGTAGGTTATCTTCCTTAACGCCCCAAAAATCAGGGCCAGCGCTATTAGGAGTTCGCCGGTTGCGATCAAATAAACCCAGAATACGGGGTTGGACGACACGACAGTATACCAAAAGTTGAACCACGGCATCAGCCAAGCCGGCTGGCCCTGCCCTGCAGCTTGGATAAGCTGCGGAAATACGTTTGACATCCCGGGCTGGAACTTTAGCAAGGCGTCCACGAGCCAAACAAGCCCGAATACCACTCTGATAAATGTCTTTATCTCTGTCCTTTTCTTGTGGAACCAGTGCTCTGCCATTTTCTCAGTAAGCAAAAGAAGTTCGCTTTTAAATATTTTACCTTTTATACTGCTTTGTTTGGCGAAGGCGTTCCTCTGCGGTGAAGATAGATGGGGAAATCGGGGCGCGGTGGGGTGTTTGGATCCCCTTTGACTGAAGCTCCCCGCGCCTGCGGCTGCGCTTTATCAAACTATAAAAATCTTTTATGCGATACCATACCATGCTCGAAGTGCCTTATATAAGACAATTCAATAGAAGCTCCTGCGTGGCTGCTTGCTTTGAAATGGTGTTCGCTTATTACGGGGTCAAGGTGAACCAACGGATACTTTACAAAAAGGCGGAGCCAACTTCAAGAGGCTTGCCATATCCGGACCTTATGTTGGCACTAAAAGACAAAAACTTTAGGCTGGAAAGATGGTCCAATCATAGGACTATATACAATAAGGCCAGGACGGAAAGAGCAAAGAAGTTGGGCTTGATAAGGTTTCACAGCAAGGCCAGCTTGCCCCTGTTGAAAGGCTTTCTCAAAAAAGGCATGCCTGTGATAATAGGCGTACACCTTAGTACCTGGAAAGATCAGAAATTATATCAGGGCGACACACACGCAGTTGTAATAGTTGGTTACAAAAACAATAAGTTTATGGTCAACGATCCCGCGACAGGCCTGCATTGGAGAGGGTTTAAAGTGGGTACAAGGCACTTAAAGACAGCTTGGGATAAATGTGATAATGCAATGTCAGTATTGACAAAGAAGTGAAAAATAACGTAATTCGTATGGACTGCTATGCCCTTCTAACCCTTTTGAGTATCAACGAAGAAGGAAGCCTTTTTCTCTCCTCTGGCATGAATCCTTATTTTAAGAAAATTAGCCGGCATAAAGTCCCAGGAAACAGCAGAATTTGAACCTGCCAACGACAAGCAGAAATTTTGTTTTTGCCGGCGAAAAAAAATTTCCGGAAAAATCAGGTGGCGGGGGCGAGATTTGAACACGCGACCTCTAGATTTCTCGTCATAGCCAATAAGGCTCATCACTCATAATGCTATGCATATGAGTCTAGCGCTCTAACCAGGCTGAGCTACTCCGCCGCGCTTTATATTATATTGGGAAAGTTTTTATTATGTGGTAGTTATTTAAATCTGTCTTGTGTTGGTGATATCATGCCAATAAGTAGCAGGAAAAGCCTTGCCACTGGCGTGCTTTTCATAATATTTATTATACTGGCAGCAGCTTATATCGTAACCTACAACTCGGTGTCAGGCGGCCATACCAAAACTACGGTTCCGGCTACGACTACTGCAGGTACCACTTCCGCAAGCACCACGATAGTGATGCTGACCACCACTATACCATCATATCTCTCAGGTGGCGGACCTGGCAGCTCGTATATGAGCAATGCCGAGGCTTCCTCACTGATCGGGACCGCTGCCTCTTACCAGGGCGCACAGCTTACGTCGGCGCAGGTTTCCTCTTACATGAATAACAGCATAAAGGGCCAGCCGGCTCTGGGATTCCTTAAGGACAATGTCAGCGCCATGTGGATGGTATCAGCAAGGTCATCAGGCGGCTCGCTCAACGAGGTCGTTTACCAATCCAGCGTTTCAAGACAGCTCTACAATTTCTACATCGGCCTGCTGGACAATGGAACCTACAAGACAAAATCGCTGAACCTTACGCTCAACGGCCTTATCTACTCTTATTATCAGGCCGGATCAGGTTCTGGAGTGAGCGCCTATCTGATTGGAATAAAGAACAGCGAATTCGCCTATCTTGAGCTCACAGGAACCGTAAGTGGAAAGATCCAGAGCGCTGCGTCCATAGTGGCAAACGATACGCCGTAATGGAAAATCTTTTTTTTACGCGGGCACGGGAGGAGAAGCGCCATAATTAAATGTGAGGACACCGCCGATGCCACCGCCGGCGCCGCCAGTAGCTCCTGTTCCGCCAAATGCAGTAGCGGTTCCGCC
>JAKAPD010000046.1 GCA_021812025.1 Microcaldota archaeon
CCTCGAGTAGTTGATCGATATGTCTGATAGGTCCATCACTATCGATTGGAGCAATGCGGGCTTGATTACTATTTCCTTCAGCGGCTTGAGTATCTCTATGCCTGCGGGCGCGTACATGAACGCGATCCTTATCAGGCCGGGCAGCCCTTCAAAAAGCACGGTGAGCATGGCACTCGTCGAGAAGATGCCATCTTTTTCCAGCGGTTCCTCTATAGAGCCATAACAGTAGACGACCCCGGGCTCCTTGAGGAGCCTTTCATTGACAAGGTCGAGCATTATCGGCTGCAGTTTATCCTTGTCCTTGTCCTGCATGTCGAAATAGAGCTTTGCAAGGATGCCCCCCCTGGCGAGCTTCTCTTCCGTTACCGCGTCAACCTCGTTCTTTGCCATGAAATCACCTGCGCCTTATCAGATCCGCAGCGTCGCTTATGCCCAATATCTGCTCTTCGCCATCGATGAGGTTCCTCAGCTTTACCTTCTTCTGCTGCTCTTCCTCGTCCCCGATTATGGCGACGTACTTATACCTGAGCGAATTCGCATAAGACAACTGATTGGATATGTTTCTTTTTGCAAGATTTAAATCTGTCGGTATTCCGTTCGACCTGAAAGAATTTGCCACTTTCAGCGCATAAGGGTAGTTCTTGTCCTTTATGTATGCGACGAACACATCGGCATAGGTGTATTTTTGCGACTCCGAGAAGTTCATCAGATCCAACAGCCTGTCTATGCCCAATGATACGCCAACAGCTGGGATCGTCTTTCCACTGTAGAGGCCGATGAGGTTGTCGTACCTGCCGCCAGCGGCTATGGTGCTCCTGACTTTCGGGTCAGTCGACTTGAACTCGAAGACGATGCCGGTATAGTAATCGAAGCCCCTCATCAGCGAGAATTCCACCTCGACTTCGCCCTTTGGCTTGTAGAGCTCCAGCATCTGCAGCACCTGGCGCATCTCCTGCACCGGCGACTTATCCTTGAGGATCCCTTCCAGGTAGGTGAGTTTCTCCTCGTTGCCCCCAAGGAAATTTACGAACTTCGAGATCCTTGCCACTGTCTCATTGTCCAGCCCGAGCTTCTTGAGAAGCGCCACTATCTGGTCCTCGCCCAGCTTTTCGAGCTTGTCGACTATCCTTATCACTTCTATGAATAGATCCTTTTTAACTCCGAAGCTTTCAAGCACGCTGTCAATGAATCGCCTGTCGTTTATCTGCACGTAATAGTCCATGCCTATGCTCTCCAACGCTGCCGCGCCCACCGCAAGGATCTCCGCGTCTGCTGGGGCCCTATCGCCGCCTATTATGTCGACGTCGGCTTGGGTGAACTCCCTGTAGCGGAGCTTTTGGGGTTCCTCCCTTCTCCACGCCTTCCCTATGTAGTACCTCTTGAAAGGCTGCGGAATGTCGGAATGCATCGCCACGTACCGGGCCAATGAGACAGTCATGTCGTATCTCAGGCCAAGCTCACCGTTGTCGAGTTCGAAAAGGAGCTTCGTGTCCTCCCCTATCGCGTTCTTCGCCTTGAGTATCTTCATTGACTCAAATGTCGGCGTGTCTATGGTAAGGAAACCATACCTCTGGTAGATCTTCTCGATCTTGGACAATAGCTCATTCCTAAAAAGAGCCTGGTTTGGCATAAGGTCCCTTACTCCTCTTGGAAACGGTACGTCTGCCATGTTCTCAGCCTTTTACTATCTTAATGCAAGTTTTTATAACCATAATATCACGAGAGGAGCGCGATCACCAGCTTCCCGAGCCTTGTCAACGAAGCGGGCTTCCCGTTGAAGTCCATAAGCCCTATCTTCTTGAGTATCTGGGCGTTCAGCTTCAGGGTCGAGATTGGAACGCTGCTTGTTTCGGATATGCCGAGCAACAGCGAGGTTATGCTCTGTCTTCCATCGGTCTTTGACAGGATAAGAAGCTGATTTTCATTGAGAGCCCGCAGCAACACTACCCTTAATCCTTGCAGTTCCTGCTTTGGCACAGTTTGTGTTGGTAGGGCATCACTATCATCTCTGCCTACTATATTTTTGAACGATATAATATTAAAGGAGCGCGGTCAGGTTTACATGTTCTTGTCCAGCCATTTCTTCAGCGCCTCTTTCGGCAGCGCGCCGACGCTCATAGCCTTCACTTTCCCGTCTTTTATGAGAAGAGTGGTCGGAATGCTCATGATGTTGTACTTCATCGCTATGTTCTCGTTGTCATCTGCGTTTATCTTCACGAACTTGAGCTTTCCCGTATAATCATTGGAAACCTCCTCTATGATTGGCCCGTACATTCTACAAGGGCCGCACCATGGAGCCCAAATGTCCATCACTACGGGCACCTTCGACTTTAGGACCTCGGCATCGAAATTACTCTCGTTAACCTCGCTAACCACCATAGAATTCACTGATGAGTGATAAGAAGTGTAAATATAAAAATCTAATCTACATCATTAAATATCTTAAATCACACAGTATATATGGGCAAATGGACAGGGAAGACACTGTAGAGTTTTTCTGTTATGGGCCTGGCTCAGAAGCAGAAGTAGTCATAGAGATGATTGGGAAAGCTCCGATAAGCGCAACGCCTGCGATTTTGCATGATTTTCAATTAGGGGTGCAAGGTCTTGGTGACATACCGGACAAACTGATGCCGGTTCCTGGGCATCCTGGAAAAATGTTACCGAAGACGGCTAGGGGCATAATGGCAGATTCCTGGCCGCCGGACTTCGAAACTTATGTGGCTTTCGAAAGCCCAGGCAGCAAAATCAGGGGTACAGTTTTCAAGATACGAAAGGCGGATCTTCCACCGATAGAAGACTGGGAACTTATTGACTTCGGATGGTATAGCGTAGTTAAAGGAATAGCCACTCTGGAAAACGGCGAAGAGCATGAAATATTGACCATGGCGATAAAGGACCAGAGCATAAGAAGAGAAGTGGACGGTATGGATTATGACAACTGGCTCGGCAAGGGCGATGAGTTCAGGCGGGAATTTCTGAAGCACGTAAGGGAAAATTACAGGAGATTTGCCGAGAGGAACGCCAGCGGGCACGGCTTGGAGAGCGTCACATCGATTACGTTTCCAGATACGGGAGAAGCCGAAGAGCAAAAAGGAAAGAAATCGAGATCCCTCTGAACATCGATTGCAATCCGGCCAGGAATCCTGGCCTATGTCGTTGTCTGTTACACTTATTACGGCTTTATGAGGTCCTATGGACAGCTTGACTTAATGCTCGGCCAAATAATCAATTCTATATAGGACTAGTGGCAAGATGAGTATCGCTATGTTCATTCCTGTCGAAAGTAGCACGCCAGAATATCCCTGCCACAGTGCCAACCTTTATAATCTTTAAACGGTAATATAAGGTACATGATGATGAGCTATAAGGCCGAGCGAACAGCTATGACGAGGATCTTGAGTACTGACCCTGTGGTTTGATGAAGATACCAAAGGCAACGATAAGGAAGATAATGAAGAAGGATGGCGACATAAAGATAAGCGATTCTGCGGCGGAGGCTATCGCGGAAATGCTCGAGAAGCGTGCTAAATCGATAGCAAACTATGCGGTGAAGCGGGCCAAGAAACAAGGCAGGAAAACGGTCTCGCAGGAAGATGTCGATACGTATCGCATGAAATTCGGCGTTTGAATGGGCGCAAATGAGGCAACATTATCGAGGAACGGCGCAGGAAAGGTAAAGCTCGAGTATGCACACGATGGCCAGAAAAGGACCGTACTTTGGGAGCCGCTAGGAAGCGGCACAGTGGAGACGATATTCGACGGGGAGGGCGCAATAGCGCTCCAAAGGATTTTCTCGGACAAGATCGACAAGGAGGCGCAGGTCGCCAGGTTCATAAAGGCTGAGAAAATAGCCGGCGTGCGCCAAGGCGATTATTCCGAAATAAGATTCAACAAGAAATGCCCGACATGCGGCGCAGATTCACTGCAGAGGCTTGCGGAAACAATAAGCGACTCATCGAAGATGCCGGTGATGCCGATATATGTCTGCGGCTCGTGCAAGGGGAAGAGCTATTATCTGACGGATTCTTATCTCGAGCATCTGATATCGAACAACGTAGACCTCTTCGAAGAGAACGAGAGAAAGGCGCTTGACTCGGACAAGGGCGCATTTGTAAAAGAAATCAAGGAGTATATAATAAGAATATTTGCATCCAAAAGGATAATGTGCATAAAATAAAGGCGATAATATGGCGATGCTGATATCAGAACTCTATGGGAAGCAGATAATAACTAACACGGGTCAAAAGATAGGCCTGGTCGAGGATGTGATTCTTGATTTCGAGACAGGCAATGTCACGAATCTTTTGCTTACAAAAATAGAGGATCTTGTCAAGGCCCAGACGGGTTCGACCCAGATACTAAAGAACAGCGTCAAGTACGAAAGGGTAAAGAGCGTCTCAGAAAGCATAATCGTAGGCGCGGACAAGAAGTAAAAAGAAGAAAAAATCAATCTGTCGAGACCTCCTTCGCGAGGTTCGGCCTCTCTTTTATAAGGATCCTGTTGCCACAATAGGTACATCTTACAAATTTCTCTAAAGACTTCAGTTTTTTTCCGCAGTGGGAACACACGTAAGCCATTTTTTCACCAAATATCACATTTTTGCCTTCAGCGCCTTAATGAAATCCTTATGGAGCGCTAGCTTGCTGGTATCGAGCACCCGCACGTTCATGTCGGTCTTGTAATACTCATCGGTAAAAGAAACCGTTGGGGTAAACTTGTCGTATTTCATGTAATGGACTTCGCCCCAATGGATCACTCCACCGATATAGTCCTTTAGCAGTTCGTCGCTCATCGGCAGGGATGTGAAACTGAAAAGTATCCCATCGCACCAGTAGAGCGGCATTGTGCCGTTCGGGGTGACCCTGTCCCTGAGCAGGTCCTCTTTTCCGATCTCTACCACTTCGTGGACAATGAGCTCCTTTATCGGCGAAAAAGTCACTTTTACCATGCGATCATTTCTTTATGCCTTCGATAAGCCTCCGGGCTACCTCTCCTTCTGGAGTCGTCATCGTGTATGCGCCCCCTGCATAAACCGCGCCGCAGTGCCTGCACTTCCATATGCTCGTGCCCATTCTTCTAACTGACATCTTTCCGCAGGCTTCGCACTTGTAGAAGGCCTGCTTCTTGGCCTTTACTGCTGCATATCTCTTCCTGATGCTTGCACCATACCTTACGCTGGCGTTTACCATAGAATCACAATCATCTCAGCCTATCTATCTGGGCCTTTATATCTTTATATTTTTCGAATGAGGTTCCTATCAGGTCGTCTACTTCTCGAGCGGTGAAGCTTCCGTGCAAGCCCTTCTGCATCGCCCTCACGTACTTCTCGTCTACCGCCACGGTGAGCCTTGCGTCGCTCGCGTTCTCCTCGTTCATGTTGGTATCGAGAACTACGGAGTTGCCTATCTTCCCGTATGTCGTATATGCTATCACGTTGTTTATCGGCAACGGGGTGTTCCTCTCCTCATAAATTGCCTTCCCGTCCT
>JAKAPD010000002.1 GCA_021812025.1 Microcaldota archaeon
AGGGCCACATAATGAGGGCGCAGAGGAAAGGCCGCGTCGGCAGAAAGCCGAAAACGCAGCAAGAGCAACCAACGCCGGAAAAGCTGCAAGCGGCATCGCTGGTCAATTTGCCGTTGACCTCAGAGAAGGAGGAATCGCGATTGATGGAAACGTTCATGAAAAAGAGCAGGAGCGGCATGACGGCCCGCTTTGCTTTCGGAGTGGCAAAGGCGTTGCGGGAAGGCAATGCGGAATTGCTTATCGTGAACGACAGCGCGCTTAAGAGCAACGCCATAAAGAAGCTTGTTAAGAAAGCGTTCGCGAGCGGAGTGCAGGTCAGGGTGTTCTCATCTGATGACCCAATGGGCATAGAGCTAAAGCGCATGGGCAACATAGCTTGCATAACAAGGAGCGCAAAGCCAGAAAGGAATAAATGAGTTTACTGCAAAAAAGAATGGGATGGTGCTGCCAATGTTTTTCGGAGATGGCGAAAAAGAGGAATTGATAAGGAGGTTCAGGAACGGATTCGCTTCTGGGAGATCTGCTTCTGGTGTAGGTGAGGTCTCTGCCCTGTTGGACAGCAAGGAAGTCGAGGCCGTTCTTGTGGACAAAGAAGCAATGGAAAGGGAGCCGATAGCAGAAGCGGTCAAAAAAGCAAGCGAATCCGGACTGCGTGTTCTGATTCTTGGCAGAAACAGCAAGGACTTGGCATTCCTGAAATCGTGCAATGGGATAGGCGCTGTCGTCAAGGGAGTCCAGCGCGAAAAGGAGCGCCTTTCGGACGAAGGAGCGGCCTCGCTGATGGGCGACTTCATAAACAAGCTCGACAAGGGAACGGCTGGCGCAGGTATAGAAGAGGTGAACGGCTCAATAGACGACAACGAGGCGACCCTGCTGCTCGTGATCGACTCGGCTTTCGAGAACAGGGCGATACGCGACTGCTGCGACAGGGCGGAGAGGCTTGGGATTCCTGTGAAGGTGATACGGGCAGAAAGCTATCCTGGCAGGCAGCTCGCCGGCACAGGGTCGATAGCGTGCTTCAAGGAACCGCTTAACTTCAAGAAGACGAAGCTGGATGAGAAGAGCGAACTGATGGCGATGGACGAGCTGATAAGAGGCGCGCACGAAGGAAGAGTGGCAAGGCACCCGTCCGGCGTCGCTTTAGCCATAGAGGAAAAGAATGCAAAAGAGGTATTCGTAAACGACAATGTTTCCAAGGGCAAAAGGATAAAGGCCCTGATCGCCAAGGCGAGGCAGAGGAAGATCAAGGTGAGGATATTCAACTCAAGGGACGAGTTCGGGATGGAGCTCGCAAAGAACGGCAGCATAGCCTGCATAACGAAGCAACGGGTCACAAGCAAAGGCGAAATGATGAAGCGGGCCATGAAGATCGCGCTCGCCAAAGGCAAGGAGGAGGCGCGGAAGCGCAAAGCGGCAAAAAAGGCCAGAAAGCCAAAGCCTAAAAAGAAACACCGCTAAAACATTCTGGTGCTCATGCTGGATATCTACAGCGTTATAGTCTACCCATTGGTCTACATATTCCCGGCATATGCGGCGAACGGCATTCCCGTGCTGCTGGGCGGAGGCGCGCCTCTTGATTTCGGGAAAAGGTTCAGGGGGAAAAGGATCTTCGGCGACAATAAGACGATAAGAGGCACATCTGCGGCCATCGCGGCAGGAATAATAGCCGGACTTGCGGAGTACCAGTTCCTGAATTACATGCTCGCAATCGCAGTCCTTTTGACCCTGGGCGCGGTATTCGGCGACCTGCTCGGCAGCTTCATAAAAAGGCGCATGAACATGAAATCCGGGGCAAACCTATGGATGCTCGACCAATACGGATTCTTCATTTTTGCGCTCCTGTTCGCTTTGCCGCTCGGGAACCTTCCGAATATATACGGCTTGATATTCATAATAATGCTTACTGGCATACTGCACCTCGCGACCAATATCGCCGCGCACAGGCTGAAGCTGAAATCGGTGCCCTGGTAGTTAATCAGCGCTCCAGCTTTTCATACAGGTCATCGACAAGGTTCTGGTATCCCTTCTTGTGCCTGTCCCTCGGATACTTCATGTGTATACTGTCTATCGCCTTCACGTGCGATGGCTTGTCCGACAAGACCACCACCTTGTCCGAGAGTTCCACCGCCTCCTCGGCGTTGTGCGTGACCATGATTACGCAGTCCACCGAAATCTTCTTGCTCTTCAGCATCCTTACTATGTCGCCTCGCAGTTCCTCTGCTGTGAGTTCATCCAAGGCGCTGAAGGGCTCGTCCATCAGTATCACCCTAGGATTCGAGACCACCGCCCTTGCAATCCCTACCCTTTGCTTCATGCCCCCGCTCAGTACGTTGGGATGGGAATCCTCGAATCCCTTAAGGCCGAACTGGTCAAGGAGCTTTCTCGCAAGCTTTTCTTTTCTGTCATCGTCCATCTTCGACATCGAGAGGCCGAGCTTCACATTCTCGACATTTGTGAGCCATGGCATGAGCGCGAAATCCTGGAACACGAAAGATATCTCAGGTATCGGATAGGCAATCTCCCTGCCTTTGTAGAAGACCTTTCCAGAGTTTGGTCTTATTAGGCCTGCGATTATCCTGAGCAGGGTGCTCTTGCCGCATCCAGAAGGTCCGATCACCGACACGAATTCGTTCTCCTTTACCGTGAACCTTATGTCATCGATTATCCTGGCGTCCTTGCTTGTGTCGTAATAGAACTGGACATCCCTGACATCTATAACGTTCATCTGTACACCTTAGATATCCTGGCGTAAAGCCTTCTCCACACGAACACGTTTATCAGTACTATCATGATGGTCAGATTTATTAACGCTATTACGAGCAGCAGGAAATTCCCGTTGGCGAGCGCTAGATCAAGGAGCTTCCCTATCCCCAGCCCGACCGACGACAGTACGTTGCTACCGCTTATCCCGGTGCTCGTGAAGTACTCTGCGACTATCGTCGCGTTCCATTCCGCGGCGATCGAGGTGACAGCACCGGTTATCAGCCCTGGGATGAGCGCCTTTATGTAGATGGTCTTCCATGCGCTGAATCCTTTCACGTTGAAAAGCCTTTTCACCTCAAAAGTGTTCGGATCGAGTGTCCTTGCGCTCGCGAGCATGCTGAAGATCAGGTACCAGATGCCGCTCAGGAATAGCACCACGAATGCTATCACATCGCTGTGAGCGGGGGTCCCCTGCAGCGCGATCACTATGATAGGCAGCAGAATCGTGGCAGGTATCGATGCTATTATCTGGAAGAGCAGAAGATAGTTCTCGCTGTTCTTCGCCATGAATACGAGATAAACGGACACAGGCACAGCTACTATCAGCGTAACTACGAAGGTCAGCCATACTCTCAGGAAAGATGCTGCCAGTGCCTGCAGGACCTGTATTTCATATTGCAGGGCGCCGATATAGTACAGCACAGACAGGAATATCGCGATGAGCGCGGCCCCGGCCAGTAGATAATACAAAGGATTGATCTTTTTTCTCCCCAACTCCCCATCCTGCGCTTCCGCCACAGTCTTTAACTTTTTCACTTTCTTCCTTCCGGTGATATAGACCCTGATCCTGACCTTCCTAAGCTCTTCAAATATTCTTATCTTATGGGGCATCCCGAACCTGTGCTTCACAATGCTGACTTTCTGACCCTTGAAATATGTGAACCTCCTTTCCAGGGGTGCGAAGAAGAGGAACCTTGTCGCTACGACGAAGGCTATGAAGATCAGTATTCCTACAAGATATGCTGTGAAGTTTCCAGAAGTTGCAAGGTGGGTCAGCGCTACGCCTATTCCATACGTCACGCTGTATGACGATGTGCCTGTCGAGAAGATCTCGCTCGTCACGAGGTAGAATAGCCCTATCGACCACGAGAGCACTGATTGCTCCACTATCCTCGGCATCGACGCCTGGATGTATATCTTCCTAAGCTTCTGGAATCCGTTCATGTGGTACAGGTCGGAGATGTCAAGGAACTCCTTCGGCATCGTCTTTATCGACTCGTAGACCGCGAAGATTATGTTCCAGAGCATGCTCGTGACTATCAGGAAGACCACGGCCGCGTTGATTCCTATGTAGCCCGGTAGTACGAAGACGAATACATAGATCACGAACGGGAAGAAAGCCAGTATCGGCAGCGTCTGGAAGATGTCGACGAGCGGCAGTATGATCCTGCTCGCCTTATCAGATGTCGCAGCCCAGATCCCAACAAAGAGGCTTATCACTATAGACAAGGCGAGTGCGGCGAACATCCTGAGCCACGACGCCGAAGTATCAAGAACGAGATTCACTACAAGCTGGCCCCAGTCCATGATATAGCATGAATTGAAAGCCATTTAGAATTTGCTGATTAATGCGAATAGCTTATCTGGAATATCTTCGTGTCCGGATTGGAATATACTAGCTTCATCGAGGCGTTAGAGTCGTTGTACGGGCAATACGAAGAGGTGCACTCTACCAGGAACCTGAACACGTTGCTGTATAGCAGGCTCGGCCCTATGAGGGTGGCTCCGTTGAGCTGGTTCCCGGAATACTGTATCATGAGCGTGTAGTTTAGCGTTTTGTTTTCCGTCGCATTGAAAAGGACGTATCTGCCGCTGGTGGTGTTGAAGAGCATGACATGCCTTATCTGGTCGAGAATCGACGAATTGGCATTGCCCAGATAGGCCGCGTATATCGCCGTATTCGCGCTGGGCGTTTCGACCAGTTCGGTCCTGAGTCCGGAGCCAGTCAGCGTGTATACTGTAGTAGAATTCGCGCCCTGCGAAGTGGTCAGCGAACTCATCTGCGTGTATCCATAGCCAGTCAGGTTTATACCGTTGCCTTCTGTGCCTATGCCGCCGAGCTCCTGGAACCAGAAGGCTCTGACTACCAAGTAATCTGGCTTCCCTATACTGTAAAGATACTGGGTATCGAGATTCTCGCTGAAGAGCCAGTCCGCGAAGCCCTGTATCCTTGACGCGTTCTCACCGCCTACGCTGTCCATGTAGCTTTGCCTCTGCCCTACTGCTTCTACAACCGAGCCGTCAGGCCAGAGCGCGAGAACCGTCGCGTTGTGCGCAGTGTTGTTGCTCATCCACTGCATAGCCTGTATGAAATAAGGATTTATCCCGTCGGCCTGTACGCTCGCATACGATTCCGCTGCGGCGAACGTTATTGTCAATATCAGGAGCACTGTCAGTATCCCATAGTATACATAGCGCACCGGCATGTTGAACAGGCGTATCCTAAAGAGAAGCTTGCCCATCGCATAGACGCCATAGGCGGAGAAAACAGCTATGGGTATGGAAACAAGGGCGTTGAATCTTATGGCAAGGTATTGGAGGTATCCGGTAACGAGAAGATAAGCTAGCATCGCAAGGAAACCGTAGTTGACGTTGGCTTTCAACTTTCCAGCAATTCTGTGCGCCGTCGAATGGCCTTCGCCTATCTTGTCAGCGAGGAAAATGAACAGTATGAGACCTATGGGGAAGAACGCCAGTTGGTAGTAGAAGCTGTCGAACAGGAACGCGAAGTCAGGTGTCTGCAATTCCTGCGTCGTGGCGCATATCGCATTGGTGCACGAGCCTATGAAATTGAACCTGCTGCCGTATACCCCGAATACTACCACAAGAACAAGGACCGCAAGTACGGCCACAGCGGCGCCCCTCTGGTATGGCGTACCGGCTATAATTTTGAAAGAATCCTTTTTGCTTATTATATAATAGCCGAGCAGCGCGCCCACAATGAGCGGAATATATAGTATGACAAAGTCGAGGCCAGTCAGTGACACGCTGTTGGCTATGCCCATGTATATCCAGAGCCTTTCGAGCAGGAGCGTGAAGAGCAGTCCAGCCGCCACTATAATTGAGTTATAGAGCGCTTTTATGTCCGCTATTATGAACCCGTACATCAGGAACAGCGCCAGCGCGAATATGTACACTGCTACTATGAACGGGCTGCCGTTCCATATGGCCAGGCCGAGGCTCAATATGAAAGACGCTATGGCTATGTTGATGTACTTGCTTCTCTTATCGTCTTTTCCCATGCCCCTGAGCATGAATATGAGCGCGAATATTAGGAATACTGACACGAAGCTGTCCCCCCTGTACACCAGCGCAGCAGTCCTGGCTATGTTGCCGCTCGATACGGAAACGAAGAACATCGCAAGCAGGCCGAGCACCTTGCTTTTCGCCATGTACCTGACGAGGAAGTAGGCGCCCAGCGCGCCTAGCACCCCGAACAGAACAGGCATTAGTCTCATGAGATCAAGGGGGCTTATCCCTGTATACTGCAGAATTGCGTAGGGCAGCGCCGTAACATATATGAGGCCGTGTGCCTCCCCCATGCTGTTGTGGTAAGGCGGAAAGCCGGAAAGCGCTATGGTCTGCGGCACCACGTAATGGTTCGCTATCGTCTGCTGCAGCACCACATAATAGAAGAACCCGTCTGGCTCGAAGAGCCCGTAGTACTGGACCATACCGAGCCTCATGTAGATATTGATTATAAGGATTCCGAGGACTATGGCCCCGAACGCATACTTGTTCTCTATGAGGAGATCGTAGAGGCTCCTAGTTTTGCTATGGTGCTGCTGCGATGCGCTCTCGTTAGTGCGCTGGTGTTGCTCTTTCTGATCATCCATCTTTATCACAAAAGCCGTTACTCTCTCTTATTGCCCGAGAAGGTTTTTATTGTTTTGTGGGTAGACCGGAAACAAAACCTAATGGAAACCGTAAGATTCCTTGCGGGTATTTAGGCATTGGCATACAAAGCAAATATGATATTGCATGAACGCAAACACCGAAATGGCCAAAGCTGGCAGTGCCCGTGCCGCTGCCCATTCGGCAGAGCCAGAGGGGCCCACGAGGGAGCCTTGTGGCGAAAACAGAAATCATGTTGGACAAATAGCGAAGTATAAAGCGCCTTTTATCAAAAAAATGTTATACATATCATATCCCTTTAAATACCTATCTTTCGCTTTACTTCTTAGACCAAAATATTTAGGTGAGAAAGTGAAAACTCTAAATCCAAAGAGAATTACCACCATAGCTGCTGGAGCAGCTCTATTAGGATTGGGACTTGCAGTGGCAGGCCCTATATCTGGCGCAAGCAACATAGTCTTCGGCAACGCTACTATAATAAGTAGCAGCGGACAGCCATTGTGGACGATAGTTATCGGATCACAGGCAAAGCCTTCTGACGGTGTTGCCGCGGCAAACATCGCTGCTGCGCTGGGAAACCTTGCGTACGTGAACGGGCAGCCTGTAACTGCCACGATAAACGCGACAGCTGCGGCCAGCGTGCTGAAGCCAGTCGTGTCATCGAGCTCGTACGCGATAACGGGCGCACAGGTATGGCTGAACGAGACAGGAACTAGCGTCTCTTCCGGTTCATATGGATTCCAGGCATTGATCGGTTCGGTGCTCAACTTGGGAGTCTACAACAACCCAACGAAGGAGAAGTCGCTTCAGTCATCGTCTACATATTCGTATCCAAGAAGCTCTTCGACGATAGCTACGCCGGCGCAGTCTGCATATTCAACATATGGGACACCGCCGACTAACGGAAAGAACCCGTCGGCGACAACGACAGGAGGCGGCATTGCCTTCTCATCGTTCTCTGTAGGAACGCAGGACAACATCCTGAGAATAGGCAACTCGCAGCTCAACTCGCTGCTCAACGGCAACTCTGGGTACAACGGAGAAAGCGAATACATATGGGTGACAGGATTCCCGGTATTCAACCAGAAGAACCAGAGCTTCCAGGACGAGGCGGCAGGCGGAGCATATCAGGTAGTGTTCTCATCGCCTATACCTAGATTCAACAGCAACAACGGCGTGAACCACGCTTCGATAAGGCTGCTGGGTAGCAACTGGACGATAATCAACTCGACAGGCGTCTCGAGCGTGCCGACTACACAGTCGGTCGCGAACGGAGGCTCGTTGAGGCTAGCGGCATCGCTCAGCTCACTGACCACTGTCAACATAGGGCAGAACATGTCAAGCGGCCCATTCAAGCTGCAGCTTCTCGACATCGGTCAGCCGAACGGCGCAGGAACATCTCCGGCATCAATAAACATATATTATAATGGTGCATTGGTTAACGCATCGTATACGATATATCCGGGAAGCACCGTGCAGTTCAACTACACAGGGCACAAGCTCTTCGTCTTCTGCAACAGCACATTCTTCGGATTGGGCTTCTACCAGAGGTATGGAAAGTTCCAACTCTACAGCAACGTGTTCAACATAAGCGACGGCAACCCATTCAACGCGACGACCAACCCGGGTTGGCAAGTGTCGCTGTGGTGGACCAACGTCACACAGGTTGCAGGTGGAAAGGGCAACGGCCTTTACAGCATAGTGCTGATAAACACCTCGCCGACATCCTTGACTCCGGGCCAGTCCCTGAGCTTCATAGAGAGCCCGTCGGTATGGCAGTACAAGTTCTTGGGAGACACGCCATCAGTCGCATTCGACCCTGTGACGCTGTCAACATCTGGAGCTGCATCGCCTTCATTGGTGACGTACCAGAACCTTGGAACGCAAACGAACGGAGCGCCTACGCTGACTAACATAACGGAAATGGACCAGCAGTTCATAGTCAAGAGCACATTGGCTAGCGCCTTCTCATCTGCGGCAGGCACGACATCACAGGTAAACTACAACCTGGTGCCTATGCTGTTGAACGGTGCGAGCAACGCAATGACATCCACATCCGGAGGCGCGGCAAACATAATCGGAGAGAACGTTGTGTTCTCGGACATGAACCCTGGCTCAGGCAACTGGATCAACGCGAACGCGCAGCTTAACGTATACATAACTGGTTACGGCATAAGCGGCAGCGGAGGTCCTGGAAGCAAGATAAACAACGCCAACCCGGTAGCACCGATAACCTTTACGGCAGGCAACACATTCCTGACGACACCGCTCTGGAACGTAACGAACATAAGGTTCGACAGAGTACTTCCTGGCGGAAGCGCAGGCAACGTAGTGGTGAAGATATATCCGGTATACAGCAATGTGGCAACATCAAATGCATATGCAACATTGCAGAACACGGGAGTGCCGGCAATACAGTACCAGCAGGGCGCACTGAACTACCTGTCGTTGTCACCGATAACCGCAAACACCGTCAACTACCAGCCAGCAGGACAGACACCAGTGCCATTCGCACTGCAGCAATTGGCGACACCGGGCGGAGCACCAGGAGCGCAGGCTTACTACACGTTCACGATGAACGAAATAGCTACGCCTGACCAGACACTGCAGGACCAGGTCGCAATAGCGTTGTTCAACACGACAGCCGGAGTAACATCCACGCCGGTGTTCGCAGTGAACTACTCGCTGGGAGGAAACCACAACAACGTGACCTACATCTCGACGCAGGGCGTGACGTTGAACAGCCCAGAGCAGTATGGCCCAATATTCAGGACAGAGCGCGGTAGCAAGGTCGGTCCATTGACGCAGTATCAGGACACGATAAGCTTTGCGCAGAGCATAGACCAATTGCAGTTTGCAATAGGTCCTGTGTCTGCCAACGCAGTCACTGGAAGAAGCTACACGTGGTACCCATTGTCGGGCCCAGGATACGCAGTAGGGCAGGCGACAAACATACCTAACGTCAGCATCGCGAAGGTGACGGCAAACGTGACTGTTGCGCCAGGAGCAACGTACACCATATCGGGATTGAGCAACTTGACATCGCTCATACAGACAAACCCGAAGGTGGTCGATACGCCAGTGCTCCTCAGCGGACTATCGAGCACAGCGCCGATAGCAATGTTGGACACCCAGGCAGCGGCAAAGCCGGCAAGCAACTACATCTTGATAGGAAGCCACTATGTGAACTCGCTTTCAGCACAGCTCGAGAGCCAGTATAACATACAAGAGGCTGCAAGCCCGTCAAGCCAACCCGTAGCTGCACTGTACGGAAACAACAGGATCCTGATAGCTGGCTACTCTGCCAACCAGACGATGTCTGCGGCAAACCAGTTCATACAGGCGCTATACCAGAAGGCAACCGTGTAAATACACGGTCCTTTCTTTTCTTTTTTTCTTTTAATTTTTCTTCTTTTCCTGTTTGTTCCAAGAAATCTTGCGCCAGCACTGCCCTGGAATAAGGGCCCCAAACGCACTTTCAGGATTTGACGTCGGGATTTATTGCGCAAAATTCAGTCATATATATAAATGTTCTCTCATATCATTTATAATTGTTCAAGGGCGAGCAGATGAACAATAGAGTCATACTTCTGGCGCTACTCAGCATGATAATCTTATCAGGCACGGCGTCGGCCTCTACGATGGTCTACGGGAACCTTCCAAAATACGTCCAGGCATATCTCGGCCAGTACATACCATCAAATGCGGAGGTGGCCGCGAATTTCACACAGCTGAGCCTAGGGCGCGACACCTACCTGCAAATGCAGATAAACGCCACTTCCGCGCTCCTCATAAACACGACAAACAACACCGCCTCGTTCGTGCTGAATCCTAGCACCGCGGCGAGCGTCCTGCAGCCCGTTCTGATAGCAAAGTACTACCCGAGCAACGCGGTTATAGGCGCGCTAAAAGCGAACGTATCGGCATTCTACAATGAATCGTCCCCTTTCCTAATAGACTGCCAAAGGGAAACCGGGCAGCTCATATCAGTGAACCTTACCGGAGGAAACGTCACGATAGCGTGCTCCGCAGAATCGAACTGCAGGAGGGCGCAAAAGGCCTACGGGACCACCGGCTCTTTCTATGCCGGCCTGCTCAATCTGACGCCGCAATACGGCCTCTACAACAGTTCCATTCAGTTGTTCATCAGGACGCTCGATCGGATGAACCAGAGCAATGCGGGCGCAAGCCTCACGACAATGCAGAACGTATTGCTCCAGCTGCCCGCAGAGGAATACGCGCTTACGACAAATCCATTGTTTTCGCCGCCGACGAACATAACAATATCGCAGATACTCGAGTGCAACGGCTATCCAACGTTCGGGGCCCCGCCGAGCGCATGGTGGTGCAACCAAGTGGGCTACTGCGCTAGGACCAATTTCACGCAACAATCTTTCGTCAATATACAGGACATAATGGCGCAGTTGCTCGCGCTCCCGCTCAGCCAGAGCGGCATAAACGACATAGCCGCGAACTACACGACAACTGCGCTGCTCTTCTATTCGCCCGTGTACTCTGCAAAGCAGTCGGTCCTGCTCAGGGGATTCTATAATACCACTTATCCGGAATACAACTCGAGCGTGGCGAACGCCACCGCGCTGCTCTCGAGGCTCAGCAATGCAACGCTCAACGCTTCGCTGAGCAACATAGTGAGCATATACTCCACAATAGAGAAGAATGGCATAAACCAGAACATAACCCAGGCCAATGCGACGTTCCAGTCCGCGTTTAGGAACTTCACCAACACGTATAAGAATGCCTCTTCGCAGTTCCTTCCAGTATACCACAACGCGCAGAACAGCACGGCTCTTATAATAATAGACCAGCTCGATTACCAGGGTCCGCCGCCGCCGAACGTCGGGGCGCTGGCTTCAGAGCAGGCGTACATAAACACGAAACTCAACGCAAAGCTCAACATGAGCGAGGTATCGATGTTCAGCTCCCAGATACGGGCGCTGGCCTCGCAGGCGAGGTCCCTGTCTGCGCCGGTCACGACGCCTTCGGTGTTGAAGTCGATCGATGGAGGCGCTGTGACTGCCATACTGGCAGGCCAATCCGGCACCATAGCGCAGAAAACCGCAAGCGCGCCGCTCTGGGCTGCGATAATCTCAATGATACTCGGTATAATAATAGTGCTCGTGATAATAGAATTCACTTACGTGAGACTGAGCAGGAACAGGAGAATAATAGTCAACAGCAGGGTCAAGAGGGCATGGACCGTAGTGTTCCTGATATTGTTCCTGCTGGTCGTTATATACGCCCTCGGCACATACGCGATCGCACAATCCGCAAACGCCTTCCTTCCGGCTTCCGGCTTCATATCCGCTGTGAGCGGCTCGAATACTGTGGTGATCGTGCAGAATCAGACCACAGAGCCGATAACGCAGTGCATGGCTTCGCTCAAGGCTACGCTGAACAAGCGCGGTTTCACAGTAGAGACTTTCAATCTCACGGGCTCGTGCATAGGCTCCAGCGGCGCGGTCATACCGGCAAGCGAATGCTATGACAGCCTTATAGCTTCAGGCTCGCCAATAATCAACGTAAGCTCCTCATCCAATTCGTCGATAGTCTACAGGGGCCTGTACGGAAACATTTTATATGTTAGCGGGCAACCAATTCAAGGGCCGGCGTGCCTAATCAACACTATGGCAAAAGTAGTGTAAGTGCATTCTTATGGCCAGGAAGTCAACGCAAAAGAGCGACAAGAAACCTGCAAGGGCGGCGCCTCCTGCAAAGGAAGGGAATGACAAGGAGGAGCACCGGCAAGGCAAAAGCAAGAGGAACCTGCTGATCGCCGCTGTTATACTTGCCATAGTTATCGTCGTAGGCATAATGGGCACTGCCATGCTGGGCCAGCCGGGCACCAACACTAATTTCAATGTGTTCAAGGGGAACTTCGACTCTGCAAGCAACGTTTCCATAATAGTGGGCGATTTCAACAGTTCCGCATATTCGCAGGAGATAAGCTGCGCCGTAAATCTCGTAGAGATAGTGGTCGGAAGCCAGCAATACCACAAGAACGCCAGCGCCATAGGGTTCTATGTGATGAACCAGACCTCGTGCACATATGAAAAGAACGGCATAGGGGGCTTAATAGGCAACTATACCAACACCACGGCGAGCGACTGCCTTAACAGGGCGACACGCTATCCTACAGTATACATAAACTACAGCGCTACGAACATAACGAGGATAAGCCCCAACTTCCTGTACTTGTCGGGCAACCAGAACTTCCTGACGCAGTGCGGGATAACATCAGAGATAAGCTAAAGCTACTGCCTATTTCCTGTATTTCAGCAAAGCCGCCACTCCGCCGAAGCCGAGCATTAGCTCCTTCCCGTATTCGCTTTCCTCTGTGATGAAGAACACGTCTATGCCTAGCCTGTCGGCGAGCTCTATGAGATACTCTATGGCGTCTTTCTCCTTCGTTATCTCGAGCGCGGCCCCGCAGCTGTGCTTTGACTGCCTGCTGTTCCCGACTTCAATCGCCGTTATCTCCGCATTGTCGCTCGGGCACCTGTAGTGCACCTCGGTCAGCTCCAAGCCCTCGCTGATGATGAGCCTGGTTATGTTGCCCTCTTCAAGGACCCTCCTGACGTTCTGGTAGCCGCTTACCGCAAGATTGCCGTGCGCCACTTCGCTCAGGAACCTTTCCATAACGTTCCGCTCCTGGACCGCAGCCTGCTCTTCAAGCACTTCGCGCGACTTTGCAATGAGCTCGCGGACTCCCTGCACTTCGTCGGTATATCCGGTATCGAAGACCCCGAGGACCTTTATCTGGTAGTTGAGCGCCTTCGCCTTCACGAAGTTTTCCTTTGTGGGCCCCGGGCCGCCGACAAGAAGTCCCTTAAGCTTGAAATCATACTTGGCAAACATGTCGTTGACGGCCTCGCCCACTCTTGAGTAATAATCCTCTATGCTTTCTATGACCATTCGCTGGAATCTTGCCTGTGACTGGCCTCCTTTGTGCACCTTCGCGTGTGCGAGCGAATGTATCTTTTTCTCCACGTTGAAATGGGTGCCCTTCAATGTGCCTATCGTCGCGTCCCTGCCATCCATCACGACCAGCGCGTAAACGTCTTTTATCTCCACCATCGCCTGTATGGGCTCCAGGAGAAACTCGGAATCGCACCTGTATATCTTTGACTTGACCGGGCTCAGCGGCTCCATGGAAAATAGCTGTATGTTCGGCTTCGCCGCCTCTTTCGATATGTTTCCGGCAAAAACAACAATTCCGTTCTTTGGGACCTCTCTATAGACCTTCAGGTACTGTATTATCTTGTCGATAGCCCCCTGCACGTTGAGTTTGGTGCTCTTTGACTTTATGTTGGAAGCTTGTCCGCTCTCGTCCTTGAGCTGGCCTGTGACGTCGGAAATCGGAGTCCCCGGCGGAATGTAGAGGCTGATAAGCTCCGTCCCTGCTCCCCTTATCGACGAAAGCCTCTTGATCTCTTTTTTAATATCATATTCTTTTTTCATACTTAACACTAATTTAAAATTAGATCAGATTACTGCTATATGTTTTCTACGATTTCTACCTGAACATATCCTTTAATTTTTTTCGATAGCTTATTATCAGCGGTGACCAACGGGACGTCCATCACATTTGCAAAATAGACATATGAAGAATCATAATAGGAGTCATTGATTTTTGAAGTCAGCTTCAATATGCCGTTTTCATGGCCGTCTATTTTTAAAATAGACATATTTTTCAGCGCGCTTGTTGCAAGGTCCATTAATGTTTCCTGTTCGTCTTCGGTAATCCTTTTATGGAGCGCCCTTTCTTTCCAAATGATGTTTCCGATTTCAA
This sequence comes from Microcaldota archaeon, assembly GCA_021812025.1. Classification (GTDB taxonomy): domain Archaea; phylum Micrarchaeota; class Micrarchaeia; order Micrarchaeales; family Micrarchaeaceae; genus JAJZYD01. The sequence continues at coordinate 14,429 of JAKAPD010000002.1, forward strand.
ATCTCGCTAACTCGAGAGTATAGTTGCCAATCAGTTTTCTAATTGTTTCAGGCTTCAGGGCTGTATATATAGAAGAGGAATCAAACAGGTACTTCATCTGCTCGCCCTATCTTCCCTTATGCCTTCGACAACTTCTTCAATGGGTATCTTTTCCAAGATCTTTCTAGCTTTCTGTGCTTTTTTTACTAAGATCAATGCCTGTTCTCTCTTTAGCTCCTCTTCAAGCCCGACTTTAAACACTTTTGAGGGGCGAATGCCCAAGCGCCTCATCTTCTGCCTTAGAGTACTTGGTATCTTAGCTGATATTGTAACATATTTCTGCATAGTGGGTATTATGAAACTCTAAGTATATAAATCTTACCTATATACTACCTTATAGTAGTATAAAGGTAGTATTTACCCTATCCTGCTCTTGCCCATGTAAGGCACAAGAACATCAGGAACAGTGATAGAGCCGTCTTCATTGGCATAGTTCTCTGCGATAACGGTCAATGCACGCTCTATCGAGATGGCAGTCCCGTTTAGCGTGTGAATGTATTTCCTCTCGCCTTTCTCGTCGCATTTTATATCAAGCCTGACGCTCTGCCAATCTGTGCAATTCGATGCGGATGTCACTTCCCTGTATTTCTGCTGACTCGGGAACCATCCCTCAAGATCTATCTTCTTCGCAGCCACTATTCCGATATCGCCGGTGCACATCTCTATTACCCTATAAGGGATTTTCAGAGACTGGAAAAGCTCCTCTTCGTTCTTGACTATTTCATCGTACATCTTCCATGAATCCTCCTGCCTACAAAATACGAATTGTTCCACTTTGTCAAACTGGTGGACTCTAAATATGCCTTTAGTGTCTTTGCCGTGCGTTCCCGCTTCTCTTCTGAAGCATGGGCTTATACCCGCGTATCTCAAAGGCAGATCCTTCGCAGAAAAGACTTCGCCGGCGTGCAATGCAGCCATCGGGTGCTCTGATGTCGCAATAAGGAATAATTCATTTTCATCCTTCTCTGCGTTTTTGCTCTCCGACGGCCGGCCGGCTGTGTATAGCATGTCTTCAAAGTCTCCCAGTCCGGTTACTCCCTTATAGTGCTCTTTTTTCATCAGATACGGCGGTTGCAGCGGCACATATCCTTTCTTCATTAGAAAATCAAGTGCGAATCTCTCGAGAGATTTTGCAAGCAATACAAAATCCCCCTTCAGGAAGTAAAATCTGGCACCCGCGACCTTTGCCGCCCTTTCAATTTCTATGAGGCCCATTTTTTCCAGCAGCTCTGCATGTCCGCCGATCGATTTCTCGCTTGGCTTGCCCCATTTTTTCAATTCTGTGTTCTCCGTTTCATCCTTCCCATACTTGACGGAGTCATCTAGTACGTTGGGCATATTCCACAGGAGGAAATTTATTCTCTCTTCGTAGCTCGGCAAACTCGCTTCCATCGAAGAAATCCCATTTTTCAAATCAGCCAGCGCCTTTATCATCTCCCGGACGTCTTCACCCTTCTTCTTTATGGCAGATATCTCAAGGCTTGCCTTGTTCCTTTTCGCTTGGGCATCCTGCAACTTTGTCTTGAGCACTCTCCATTCTTCATCGAGCTTCAGAAGCTCCTCTATCGGGTAGTCGCTCTTCCTTTTCTTCAGCGAAGCCCTTATGGCTTCAATATTGTCCCTTACGTACTTTGTAGTAAGCATAAGATCAGACAGTTATACTTCCATCTAAAAGTATAAGAAATAAATGTATTAAATATTAGTGCAGCGCAGGGGTGGCGGAGCTTGGTCAAACGCGCAAGGCTTAGGACCTTGTACCTTAGGGTTGCGAGAGTTCAAATCTCTCCCCCTGCACCATTCTGTTATTGGAGTTTGTGCCGGTCAAATCAAAGAAAGCTTTAAATAAACATATTGTTTATTATCTCTATATGAATAGTTTGACTGGAAGAGTGGTAAACGCGGCACAGAACTCTCCAGACGGTATTGTCACACTGGACATGCTTGAAAGCCTGCAGTTTAGCGACGATTTCACGTTGAAGACCACACTGAGCAGGCTGTGCAAATCTAATAGGATTATACGCTTAAAACGTGGGGTCTATTCGGCGAATCCGATTAGAGACGCATTTGCAGCAGCACAGTACATATATAGCGGTTATCTGGGTTTCTCTAGCGCCCTATATGTGCACAAGCTAATTACAGAGCTCCCGTTCAGCATAATGATAGTGACCATGTATAAGTCTGCCTCAAAGAGCGTCGGCGCATACGAATTTAGAGCCATAGCGCTTAAAGAAAAAGCCATTGGATTTGAAAATATGGAAAATCTAACTGTTTCTACTAGAGCAAAAACTCTATTTGACTGCCTTTATCTGGAAAGGTATTCAGTCGAAAGGGACAAGCTAATTGAAGCTTATAGGGCTGCCAGGCTTAGTACTACAGAATTAAAGGAGTTCGATTCGTATGTAAAGCGTTTTATCCCGAAACGGTTGCGCGGCAAATTTAATGGTGCAAAGGCGGAGATAACGGGCAAAGGCTGATAAGATGGACCTTGACTTAGAGACGTGCAGGGCGATTGCGATTCGCCATGGCTTGGGGCTACAATTCGTATTCAAAGAGTTCCACCTCATGAATGTAATATCGCAGATAGCTTCGCTTACCGCTTCTGAGCCGGAATCACTGATATTCAAAGGCGGCACTGCCCTAAATAAAGTCTACCTGCAGAAAACACAAAGGTTTTCTGAAGATGCTGATTTCGATCTTGTGACAGAAAATGCAGGTAAAGAGCTGTTGGGTTTCAGCAGGAAATTGGCTTCTGGACTGAGCGGGTACAATATTGATGAATTCCGCAAAGTCCGCTCTACCGTGCAATTTTATTGTAAGTATGAAACCCCTCTAGGCGGTACCGATCATGTTAGAATTGACATTGCGCCAAAGAGGCTTCTGGTTGCAAATCCCCCACAGAACAAGCCGATTGTCTCGGAATTCACTGCCGTGACAGTAACTGGCACGCGGGTCTACTCTATAGAGGATTTGACAGCGCGGAAGATGAATGCTCTCTCTTCGCGAGCGGAGGGCAAGGATGTGTATGACGTCCATCTAGCGCTGCCCATGTGTTCTAAGAAAGTGCTCGGTGAAGCGATTAGGCTGATGCTGAAATCAGAAGGCGCAGAAAATGACACGGGAATGTTCTTGCAAAAAACCATCCTCCGTCTAAAAAAGGCAAATCCGAAAACACTGCGCAATTTGACAAATCCTTTTATTCCATCGGCGCTGAGGCCCAAAAGTTGGGAAGAACTGAAGAACGATCTGCTCGTTAAGCTTGATAACCTCCAGAAATAGCTCGAGAAACACTACTTCATCACTAAATGGCGGAAACTTCAGAGAAGGTTACTATCTGAACAGTGAAGTAGCCAGCCAATCCGTACAAGAAAAAGGCGCGATAGAGGCTCTTGCAGAGCAGCTAAAGGCAACCAGGGCGGAAGCAGCAGTAGTTCAGCAAAAAGTATTCGAGGCGCAGAACAAAGTCAAGGCACTTGAAGAACAACTGCAAAGCGTGCCGAGGCGGAAAAAAGCGGGTCCGGCAGGTTGGGAGAGACACTCAGAAAGCAGGACCCATAATAATTTTCTCTATTATTAATTCTTACCTAGGTTTGCATTAGAAGAATCCTGCAAATTGCGAGAAATCGCAGGTGTAAACTTGGGCACACACACTCGTCTATAGTGCTGATCAGTTTACTGAGGCAAATCAGCCATGGCGGGTCAGATACACAGTACCAGATTGACCTCAGAGACGCGACTCAAGGCAGGAAAAGCGGCGTTGAAGAAAATGTTAATAACTTTATCGGTTTTATTCCGATTAAATAGCATGACTCAGAGCATGCTGACGATGTTTCCTACTATGGTCTGGTAGGCTTCGCATGCGGTCCACGCCTTTGGTTCCTTGCCTTCTTTTATGAGCCGTCTTACTTCGTTTGCGACTTCGCCGTACCAGATGTTCTGCAGCGAATATCCGTTTTCCTTTATGTTGCCGATCTTCTTGCTCCACATTATCGAGGGATACACATCGCCGTAGCTGTCCATGAAAAGGGACGCATCGAGGCTCCTGCTCTTCATCGGCGGTTCTCCAGTCGCGACGTATTGGGCGAGCTTTTTCAGGAATGCGTTTTCCACGATATCCTGCGGATCGAACACCGCTTTCCTTTTGCTTATGAAGCTGTTTATCTCCCTGGCGAGCGTCTCTCTCTGCGCAGAAACGTCAAGATTAGTGTTAGCGTAGTATATCTCGGAGACCTGCCCGAGGTTTATGTGGAAGTTGTTATATGTTATGTCCGGGAAGATCTTCTTGACTTCCTGATAGGTTTTCTCCAATTCTCCCTGGTTGAATTTGCTCATCGTGTATCCGAAGACGAAGAAGAGGTTCTTGTAGTTCTTTTGCAGCTCCCTCAGCCTTCTTGCGGTCTCCATTGCCTTGTCGAAGTTGCCAGGTATTCCTCTTATCTTGTCATGGAGTTCCCTGTAGCCATCCAGGCTTATCGTAATAGTGAACCTCGGGATTCCCATCTGGAGGATCTGCTCTATCTTCGGCACGAACATATCATGGTTGCAGAGCGAATTTGTCGGCATAGTCAAGAGGTAAAGATCCTTGCAGTTCTCCTTGAATGCCCTTACTATGTCAGCGACGTCGCCCCTAAGGAAAGGCTCGCCGCCTGTTATCTCCACCCATTTGAATGAAGTGTTCTTTTTTGCGAACTCCCTTATCTCATCTAGTGTGAGCTCTCCGGTTGGCTTGATCTGCCAGATATTGCATGACAAGCAGCGGCTTTGGCACCTGTAAGTTATCGAAAACGTAAGCTTGTAGGGGGCATTAAGCCTAACGAAGTTGTTTTTGAGCGCCGTCATGCCAAGCTTTACGAGCTTCGCCTTGCTCATGATTTCACGCATTAATTGATGCCGATAGTGATATTTATATCTTTATTTTTACTATGGTTTATAGACGGATTTATCATGCCAAACAAACTTTTAGTTTTAGTTGCGGCTTTGCTGCTTGTGCAGTTTTCCATGGCCGGCACGGTGACCCTTACGGGCACGTGCCCGAGCGCAGTAGCGGTCAACAAAACAAGCATATTCACATTTACGATGTCAAATTCGGGCAATGACTCTGCGCTGAACCTGGCGCTGACCCCAAGTTTTACTGGTTTCTCGAGCAGGAACTCCACGGAAACAATACAGTTCCTGGGACCGGGATCGTCGAAAACCCTCGATTTCTACGTTTACAATTTTTCGCATAATGGTTCTTATGCAGAATATTTCAGCGCACAATACGCCCAGGGGTCATCACAGTTCAATGCGGTTTTCCCATGCCTTGTAGATGTGGGCGCACCCGTGCAGTCGCAAGTCATGATAAAAGGAGTGTCGAATTCCGGCGATACGCTCACAGTGTCGCTGCAAAACATAGGCGCAAGCACATTGCAAAACGTCAGCGTTTCCGGAATACTGCCGCAAGGATTCTCCGTGAGCCCAGAATCCCAGGCGACAACTCTTTTGCCAGGTGAAAATTCCACCATGGAGTTCTCACTTTCCAAGCCGCAGCTTTCCGGCGCATCCTACACCGCAGCGGTATCGGCTTCATATACACTTAGCGGCGTCCATTATTCGTCGCTGTCCACTTTCGTGTTGAACTTCTACCCAAGTACGCAAAGCCCATCGGGGCTTGCGCCGCAGCCGCTTTCCCCGTTTACCATAACAGGGATAATCATAGTAATAATTATAATCCTAATCATTGTTTCAATTATCAAAAATCTGAGGGAGAAAAGGAGTCTGATTTGATGCAAAGCAAGAGACCGTACATATCCATAGTGATTCCTACGCTTAACGAAGAGAAGAACATAGGGAGGGTGCTCCGCGAAGCAGAGAGGGAGCTCAAGGAGTATCCATATGAGATAATAGTGGTAGATGGCGGTATCAACGGTCCGTCAAAGGACAAGACAGTCGCTATAGCGAAGAAAGAGGGCGCAGGGGTGCTGTATGACAACAAGGGCAAGGGGTCTGCGCTGATAAAGGGATTCAACGCCGCAAAGGGGGCGATCATAATCTCCATGGACGCGGATCTCTCGCACGAGCCAAGAGAGCTCAGGCTCCTGATATCAGGAATAGAAGCGGGCCATGACGTTTGTCTAGGCTCGCGTTTCATAGCCGGTGGCGGCTCTTCCGACATGCCGATTTTCAGGGTGTTCGGCAACAAGGTATTCGTTACGCTTGTCAACTTGATCTACGGATCCCGCTACAGCGACATGTGCTACGGCTACAGGAGCTTCAGGAAAGAGGTCCTCAAGAAGCTCGATTTGCGGGAAGAGGGCTTTGGCATCGAGACCGAGATAAACATCAAGGCGCAGAAGGCGCACCTGAATACTATAGAGGTACCGAGCTTCGAGAAGAAGCGGCTCCATGGCGAAGCGAAGCTGCACTCGTTCAGGGACGGCTACATTATACTAAGGACCATAGCGAAGAACCTGTTCTGACTATTTCTGCTTTACGTAATAGAAGCCGTAGGTCCTTCCAAATTCCGCGAACCTGGCTGTGATTATCGGCGTCATGTTGAAGCTCTGGTTGAGATTCGTGCAAAGGTTGTTCGGTGTGTAGCACCAGTATCCCCAGTCGACTACTAGGCACGGGTACTGCGCCTGCATTGCAGCAAAGTCCTGCGAATCGTAGATATAGCTGAGCTGCTTGCTGGTCCTGTTGTTTATGTTCATCAGCGTCGGGTCATACGAGTATATAAGGCAGGAATTCGGCACATGGCTTATGTTGCCGTAGACGAAGCCCTCGTAGAACCTCGCGTCTGCGGCCTCTTGTATGCTGACCGGCGATATGCTCAGATTCGGATACAGGGAATAAATCGGATATAGTATTATCGCGAGAAGCGCTATCGAAACTATGGCTTCCGCTATTATTCTCCTATGCTTCGAGATCGCATTTGTTATCAATCCATATGCGGCAGCAAAGCCAAACCCTCCGAGCAGGCTGGCCTGCGCCAGCAGGCTTATCTGGAACCGCCAGTCGACTCCATATGTGACCCCGCCGGCGTAGAAGAACGCGTATATGAAGAAGAAAACGAGGAACCAGATCCCTATCGCGAGCAGCTCCCTTCTCTTTCTTCCGTAAATGAATAGGGCGAGCGCGCCGAACACCGCGAATATAGTGTATTCCCACGGCTGCATTATGTCCTGGCTCGCATATTGGTTGAACCAGAAGAACACGTTGGCGCACACGTTAGATTCGAAGTTCTGGAGCGTGAAAGAGCCCTGCGCCGTTGCCGATGGGGCCGACGTCGAGCAGGTGTTCTGCACCGGCGCTCCCTGGTAGCCATAGTTTCCGGTCTGCAGCTGCATGTAAGCATAGCTTATTTCCGGACCTACGGAAAGCGCGAAGAAGAGAATGACGAGGAGCACGCCTGTGTTCAGCCAGTTCCTGTTCAGAGCCCTGACGTTGCTCTTTATCGATGAGATTATGCTTTTGTCGTCTAGTATCACGTACATCGCCAGGATGATCGCTACGAATATCACAGCATCGACTTTCATGTACGTGGCCATCGCCAGCGAGAAAAGGGCAAGCCCGAACGTGCCGAGGTTCTTCCTGCGTATGAACACCAGCATGGAGAATACCGCGACCAGCGAATACATCAGCATAGGTACGTCAGACGTGGTGGGCCTGGCCCAGACGAGCAGCAGCGGCGCAAGCCCCATCAGAAGCTCAGAGAAGACGGCTGCCTTGACGTCCTTAAACATTAGCAGCGCGACGAAGAAAACCAGCAATACGGATATGAAGCTGAGCACAAGCATTGTATTGAACGCGGTGGCCAGATTCACTCCAAAGATCCCGAAAGCAATCGCAAGATTGAAAGATGTACCTATCGGCTCATGGAATATCTCGCCGGTGAAGCACGCCGTAGGGGTTCCATAGTCGCAGAACCACGCCTGCCCGGTATGCAAAAGCTGCTGCGCCACCCCTTGGTATATCGCATCGTCGAAATACAGCTGCTGCGTGGGCTGCACTACTAGCAACTCCACGAACAGGAAGACCAGGGCTACTGCAAACGCAAGGAGCAAGGTTCTCCTGTCTATTTTAAGCTCCTTGAAAATCTCCTTCATGCTCTTCCTTGAGGAATAAAGGGACACGAGGAAGCCCACATACGCCACTATTATGCCAAAAGTGAGCAGATACAGCTCCGTACCTTCAGAAACCATCAGGCACCACTCCTGTTTGTGACGAACACCCCGTTCATGAACATGTATTTGGTCTTGGTAGCCTTCATGACGCCCACCGCGTCTTCCGGTGTCATCACTATCGGGAAGCCGTGGAGGTTGAAGCTGGTGTTCAGCACTATCCCGTCCCCTCTGTTCTTCTTTAGCCTCTTAAGCAGTTCCATGTACGTCCTGTTTTCTTCTCCGACCATCTGCGGCCTCGCAGAGCCGTCGACATGCATTATGGATTTTGTCCTATTCTTGAATTCCTCTTTTATCATATAAGCGTTCGTCATGAAGCTGTCATAGCCCTTGTTGTCGAAGTGCAGCATGCGCTTCGCCTCCTCGCGCAGCATCGACGGCGCGAACGGCTGGAACCACTCCCTTTTCTTGACGTATAGATTCAGCTTGTCCTTTACCTCTTCGGAATCGCTCGGCGCTAGTATGCTCCTGTCTCCGAGCGCCCTTGGTCCGTATTCCATGCGACCCTGGAACCAGAAAAGATAGTTGCCCTTGCCTATGAGCTCGGCCGCATGCGAGGCCATCTCTGCAGGAGTGTGCCTCTCTATCTTGAGGCTCCTGTCGGCGCCCAATATCCTCTCGGTATACTCTTCGCTGTAATCGTTGCCCAGATAAGCCGAGAACCTGTGGTTTGTGGTTCCCGTCAAGATGTGGTTTGCGTAGAGCGCGCTTCCGAGCGCTATGCCTCCGTCGCCCATATGCGGGAATATGTACCAGTGCTTGAGGTTGTCGAGGTTCCTTATCAGCATGTTCGCTTTGACGTTCGCGAAAATGCCGCCCGCAAAAACCACATCGCCGATACCGAACCTGTCGATCGCGTTGCTCGTGAACTTCGTGAGCACGGATTCTAGCACCTGCTGCGCCATGTATGCGAACTGTTCCCTCGGCATCTGCCATGCTATCCTTGAAAGCGCATCGTACTGCGCTGCCGGCGGGTATTTCGACTGTACTGTCGTGCCGACAACTTTGAAGAAATCCTTGAACTTGTTTTCCTCGTATGGGAATGGGAATGAGTAGTTCGCCATCGCCATGACCTTGCCTTCATCCTCCAACTCCCTCATGCCTACTAGGTTGGTCACCTGCTCGAAGAATATCCCTACGGAGTCCCTTGCCCTGATCGCGATTTTTCTTTCGAGCTTTCCATTTTCCAACGTGCTTATGCCGCCGCACAGGCCGTCGCCCAATCCATCCATCGTTATCACGAGAGCCTTGTCGAAGCCCGAAGTGAAAGCCGCTGTGGCGGCATGCGCGGTGTGGTGCTCAACCACGTGCAGCTTGTAGTTCCTGAAGCCCATGCCGTTCAATCTCTTCGAAATGAGAGACTTGCTTATCGTTGTCGAAAATGGTACTATCCCTATGCTCGTCATCCTGTACTTGAGCTTGTGCCTGAGGCCCTCGAAGCTCGGCTTGGGCATCTTCCTCCTCCTGAACAGGTAGTAGTTCTCCTTCATCGAAGGGAACACCCTTTCCAATGTCTTTGTCATTTCTGTAGTGGTAAATGCAATCTGCTCTATGTCAGTGGGCTTTAACTTCGCGTAATCCAGGGCTGCCCTTATGGAATACTCGGGGAACTTAACTTCAAGTTTTCTTTTGGTGAAGCGCTCCTCGTTTGCCGCATAGACAACATTGTCGTTGTCAAGCAGCGCAGCGCCGGCATCGTGCCCGTCCCATATGCCAAGAACATACATAAGATTTACCCATAGAGCCTGCAGTGAAACAGATAGACAGAAATCTTGAGGCTATGAATATATATAAATGTAAGCATCAGCAATTTGCGCGGCAGCAAAAGGCATTTAAACCGAAGCGACATAATGATTACTATAAAGCGAGCAGCTAGGGATTGTATCATGAATAGAGCGACAAGGACTTTTGCTTATGCCTCATTGGCGATCTTCTTGATCGTGGGCTTTGCGGCGCACTCGGCCAGCGCGCAGTCTTTCACTTTGGCTTCGTCATCGATTCCAGCGGGAGGGACCACCCTTGCGGATTGGTCGCTCGGACCCGCTGCGAACGTCTTCATAGAATACGCCGGCTCAGGCGTTTCATCGTGTCAATCATCGATTTCTGCTTCGTCAACCCAGCTTTCAACGACTCCATCATGCACCGGCACATATTACACGGGCTACGCAT
>JAKAPD010000047.1 GCA_021812025.1 Microcaldota archaeon
GACGATGATGCCGATAAACGGGATATTATTCGCCCCGTTCAGCGCCATAAGCTTCATGTTCGAATACAACATAATATTCCTGCTGGGATTCATACTGTCTGCGTTCTTCATGTATCTCCTTGCAAGGTACCTGATCGGCAACAAGTACGCGGCATTCATAGCTGGGATAATATTCGCATTCGCTCCGATGCACGTAACGCAGGCGATAGGGCACCTTGACTGGACGTCGATAGAATGGATTCCGCTCTTCGTGCTGTTCCTGCTTCTCATGATAAGGGAGAAGAACAAGAAGCTCCTCTATGCTTTTGGAGGTGCAATCAGCTTTTTGCTTGTTACGTTCGCGGGCGACATAGAGCAGGGCATAATGGTAATGCTTCTGACATTCGTAATACTTGTATATTACCTATTGACGAAAGAGAGGAAGGAAATACTGAACAGAAGCTTCATCAGAGTGTTCAGCCTCTTTATACTATTGGTGATTGTCATAGGGGCGCCATTCTGGTACGAGGTTGTCACAACAACCATGCAGTACAATCTGCTCAGCGCCGCGAACCAGCTTACGGATGTAACTCACAACATGCTATGGAGCGACAACCTATTGTCATTCTTCCTGCCCGGGCCGTACAACCAGTTCACGACCGGCATAGCGCAGTCGTATTTCAACACTATTTATGGGTTGAGCACGGGTGGGGTCACGTACCAGACGAATCCGCCGGAGAAGACATCATATTTAGGCTACGTTGCGCTGATTCTCGCGATAGCCGGGCTGTATTACTCGAGGAAGCACAACAAGGCCAACGAGACTTATATATGGATATTCCTAATCGCGGTCTTTGGGTGGCTGGCCCTGGGCCCGTACCTGCAGATAGGCGGCGCAGTCACACAGATACCTGCCTTATATTTGGCGGTGAAAGACATACCTGTATTAAATATAATAAGGGAACCCGGCAGGTTCGATGTATTCGTTACGATAGGATTGGCCATGATGGCCGCAATCGGCTTCAAGTACCTATTGCCAAGATTCGAAAGCAAGTATAACATAAGGAACGCGGCGAGGATATTGACGCTTGTCATAGGGGTTCTCATATTGGCCGAATACGCCGGCATTCCGCTTACCGGCTCTTTCATCAACCAGATGTTCACGACCACGCAGGTGCCGAACTTATATCCACAGCTTGCGCAGCTCAATGCAAACTTCACCATTCTTAGCCTTCCTGCATTCCAGAACTTCACAGGCAATGATCCCGAGACATATCCGGGCTTGGCGATGTTTTACTCTTCGATCGCAAATAGGCCATTGGTCGGCGGCTACACTTCAAGGGAAACCACGGACCAGAACCTCCTCCTTTACAACATACCGCTCGTTGTGATCGGCTCCGAGCTGGAATCGTCTTCGATCGGCCCATACCAGTCTCCGGTCAACCAGAGCCAGACGAACCAGTCGCTTCTTGCGCTCTACGATTACAATACTGCTTTCGTGATAGTGCAGAAGCCTGCGTATAACGCCACTGCGCTATCTGCGCTCGAGGGCTATCTGGCGAGCGTGTTCGGGCAGCCGGTCTACAACGACAACACCACGATAGCGTTCCAGACTACGAATGCAACGCACAGCAGCTTGTACAAAAGTTATGTGTCATTCCCATCGCTGCAAAGCTGGCTCGAAACACAGTTTCTTGTGAACGGCACCAAGCAGAACATATGGCTCCCACAGGGAACCGGTGGCATCGTGGTGTTTGCGCCGTATCCGAACACAACAAACGTCGCTTTGCAGCTGAACAGGCACGAATACGTCAACACCACGATAAGCTTTGACGCATTTTCAGAGGTTAACGGCGGAGTACTGTCGATACAGACCGAGGGCGCCACAGGAGCGTTGCAGATCGCTAAGCTGAACTTGACCGACAAGATGACGCCTTATACCGTGAACTTGAAAATGATATCCGGGCCGGCAGGAAACCCGTTGTTCTTCATAACTCCATATTCATCGGCAAACGTGACCAACCAAGCAATAGCCATGACGAACATCACATTCTCAAAGAGTTAGATGCCCGATAAAAAAACCGAGAAGAAAATAAAGCTGAACAAGCTTACGCCAGAGGAGGAGCGCGTGATAGTGCATGGGGGCACGGAGCCCCCTTTCACCGGGGAGTACGACGATTTCTGGGAAGAGGGCACCTATGTCTGCAGGAGGTGCGGCGCCCCGCTCTACAGGTCGGTATACAAGTTCGATGCACATTGCGGGTGGCCAAGCTTCGACCAGGAAATAAAAGGATCGGTAAAGAGAGTGCCGGATCCAGATGGTGCGAGGACCGAAATAGAATGCGCCAGATGCGGCGCCCATCTAGGGCATGTTTTTGAAGGCGAGGGCTTCACGAAGAAAAACGTTAGGCACTGCGTAAACTCTATATCCATGAATTTCATCCCGAAGAAAAAGGTGAAATAGTGGGCCCGAAGGGAATTGAACCCCTGATCTTTCGCGTGTGAAGCGAACGTCTTACCACTCGACTACGAGCCCAAAAGCAGTAATATGATTTATCAAATAGATTAAAAAACTCTTTCAAAAGCCGGTCAAGCCACCGATACATCGGCTTGCGAGGCATGCTTTGCCATTTTGCGCTGCCTGCGCGATTATTGGCTTTCCCATTTGGCCAGCTTCCTGTCCCTCAGCATGGCTTCGGCATTGCTCAGCAGAAAGTCGCGCGCTTTGAGGAACTCGAGGTCGGCGCCGGCCAGGGCATTCCTGAGCTCACCACCTTCTCTAGATGTATGAGCGTAATATTTCACAATCTTGGCGTACTCCTCGATTCCAAAATCGATTGACAGGCTCGAGAGCGACATGAGCTCTACCACAGAATCTTTCGGGAGTATTCCGCTGACTGTCCTTATATCGGCTGCCATGCGCTTTATCGCGTCTTCTACCGAGCTATGCAGGTCTTCCACATAGCCGTTATCGAATGCCTCTTTCTTTTGGCTGCGCAGCACCTCATCAGCTTCTATCACATCTTTGGAGCTCCTGAACCTTAGCAATTCGGCTCCCTCCCATTCCCTGATAAGCTCCTTAGTTCCGCTTTCGCCAGCGAAGGTTTTCGGGTTTATTTCCTCTCTATTTATGCCCCTTATAAGCTTGTTTATGTGGGATTCGCGCTCGTCTATCCTGGCTTCCACCTCTTCCTTCTTCTGGTGGGAGCTAGAGACCGATATTTGCGCGCCGAACAAGGCTCTTGGCCTCCTTTTCGATATGGCCCTCTTCGAATAGAAAAGCCCCCTGCTCCTGGCATGGAACTCTATCTGCGCCTCTACGCCTGATGTTATCGCTCTCAGTCTTTCTAGCTCTTTAGAAGCCGAATCTGCTACAAGTGCGTCTGTCAGTTCGAAGAACTTCATTATATGCCTGTTTATCTCATCAAGGGATTCTGGTTCCGGGTTCAGGCTCCAGACTTCGGCCAATAGCCTGTCTGCAGACTTCTTCACTTTTAAGATTGGATTGCCGCCGCCCGCTCCTGATCCTGTAGCCACCATAACACCAGTGATACCGAACACCCAATAGTATATAATGCACGTTTAGATATATATTAATTGCAGAATTTCTGCTTTAAGAGCCTCTTGGCAAGCTCTATCTCCTCTACGTTGCCGGAAGTAAACGCATCTATAACAGTTGGGAAGATTTTGGCCTTGTCTTCACTGCTAGCAGCAGGGAAAAGCTCTGAAAGAAGGCGCATGTTTATCAGCGCGTTGTCACAACCCAGTGTTCTTATAGCGAGCTCGGCCAACCTTAGCTTCTTGTCCGCAGCATCGCTCTCCATTCCGGAAAGCTCATTCACTTTCTCGGCAAGCCGCTGCGCCATCCCATACAGTATAGAAGTCACTTCCTCCATATTTTTGCTTACGGTCTCATATCTCTTTTGGCTTTCCCTCACTGCCGCGTCGGCCCTTTCCTGCTCTGGCGTAGTCGGGCTACCATTGCGTCTTGCAAGCGAGTATTCTAGGGCCAGCGATGATTCGGCAAGGCGTTCTTCGGCTTTTCTTGGGTCTCTGGGCGCGAATTCAAGCATCGCCTCTTCAAGCAGCCTGTCGTAAGATGTGTCGCGGAGCGCCTCTGCACTTAGCTCTTGTTTGGAAACAAGCCTCCAAAGCTCCGCTTTGAGGCCCGATATGGACGGGTCAAACCTTAGCTCTTCGATTACCGAGCGCAAAGATTGCATGAAAACCAGTTCTGCGCGGCTTTGCTCTTCCATTATTTTGCCATCAAGCGCTCCATGAGGCTGCCTTTCTGCGCCCTTCCTTCCAATAGCGGTTAGCGTTCCGGACATTTGCACACTTGCGTCTAATGAAGATTGCATCTTGTGCTATTTAAGTGTTTTCCAATCTGAATGATTGCGATTGGTTTTTTAGGAATTCGGATACGCATAAAATACGCAAATCCAACAACAGGTTTTAAAGAATGAGGTGACAAGCCAATAACAATGACTGTGTTCTGGACCGGGAAAGGTGATGGGGGAGAAACAGGCGCTATGGGGAATGGCAGAATATGGAAGGACAGCGCGCAGGCGAATGCGCTTGGCGATATCGATGAACTCAACAGCGTTATAGGGGTCACAATAGCCAACATGACAGACGAACACATATCCAATTTGCTCATGTCTATCCAAAACAACTTGTTTGTGATAGGCGCGGAAATATCTGCCGCAGATGAAACCGTAAAGTTGCCCGGCAAAATAAAACCTACGGACATAAAAGGGCTGGAAGGCGAAATAGATGATATCGGCGCAAAGGTGCCCGAGCTCAAGAAATTCGTGCTTCCCGGCGGATCGATTTCCGGATCATACCTGCACCTCTCGAGGTCTATTGCAAGAAGAGCAGAACGTTCTATCGTCACCTTGTCCAAGACTAAGGAGATCAACAAAAACATCCCGGCATACCTGAACAGGCTTTCCTCGTTCCTGTTCGCAGCTGCGCTTTATATGAACAAGAAAGAGGGAATAGAGGAATCGAATCCGAGCTATTAGACGTTGAAGTACTCTTTGAATTTGTCCGTTATCTCGAGTTTCTTTGTTCGGCCCGTTCTCGACGCTTTGATGAAATCCTTTTCGCCCAGTTCCTTCAGATAGGCGTAACTTGAGCTCCCAAAGCTCTTGACAACGTTGCTCTGCATTATAGGTTCGTTCTTGCTTATGTAAGCGAGGATCCTCAGCGCCCCTTTGGTAAGTTCCGGGGCACCGGCAAGGCCGTTGACTTTCTCTGCATACTGCGTCTTCAGGCTCATCATGTATCTGTCACCGGTCTTTACTATAGTGAGTGCGCTGTCGCGCCGCTCGTAATCGCGCATCAGCTCTTCTAACATGCTGTTGACGTGGCCAAGGGTAGCTATT
>JAKAPD010000003.1 GCA_021812025.1 Microcaldota archaeon
CCGCCTATCTGATAGACAAGAAGTGATCCCATGCTGATAGACGCCTTAGGTATTGCGGTTTTCATAATACTGTTCATAGTATTCTCATTGCTCGCTTACTACGGCAGCAGGTTTAGGAAGGGGAACCTCAACAAGCTTTACGAATGGGGCCTTGCCGGGAGAAGGCTAGGTCCGTATCTGGCGTGGTTCTTGATCGGAGCCGATGTCTTCACGGCTTACACTTTCGTGGCTGTGCCCTCACTGGCGTTCGCCAGCGGCTCAACGGCTTTCTTCGCAGTGCCTTACGTTGCGATAACTTTCGCCATAGCGCTGCTGACAATGCCAAGGCTCTGGAGCATAGCCAAGAAAAGGGGCTATGTGACGGCTTCAGACTTTGTCCGCGACAGGTTCAATAGCAGGATGCTCTCCATACTGGTTGCAATAACCGGAGTCGTCGCGGTGCTTCCGTATATAGCATTGCAGATAGCAGGCATGCAGGCCGTGCTCACGACCATGCTCTACGGGATTTCTAATGCGTCTACCGTATCAGAGGTGGCGCTGGTGATATCTTTCATGGTGCTTGCGGCGACGACGTTTACCAGCGGCCTGCGCGGGGTCACGCTCGGTTCCGTTTTCAAGGACATACTGATCTTCCTGACAGTGATAGTGATCATAGTTGCGGCTTTGGTATCATATGGGGGCTTCGGCGCGGCGTTCTCGCAGATATCTACTGCGAAAGCCGCCTCTGCCGGGGCGTACTCCACGCTGCCTGCGGCTAGCGTGCCGGCGTTCTTCTCGCTGTTCTTAGGGAGCGCATTGGCGTTGTACCTGTATCCGCACATAATAAACGGAAGCCTTTCCGCCAACAGCAAGAAAGGGCTGAGGAGAAGCCTTTCTTTGCTGCCGATATATTCGATAGGACTCGCGTTCCTCGCCTTGTTCGGGATACTCATCTATGCTGTGCCGAATGCGCTCAGTATAGTGCAAAGCACCGGCAACGGGCTCCTGACCGTGCCTGCCCTGATAGTGACCATGCTGCCCGGCTGGCTTGCCGGAATATGCCTGTTGGGGATATTCGTCGGCGGAATGGTGCCTGCGGCACTCATGGCCATAGCCGGCGCAAACCTGCTTTCCAGGAACGTGGTCAAGGAATTCAAACCCAAGATGACGGCGACGGGTGAAGCGAGGCTCGCGAAGTGGATATCTGTTGCGCTAAAGTTCATAGCGCTGGGCTTCGTGTTCGTGGCGCCGTTGACCTATGCGATACAGCTCCAGCTGTTGGGCGGTATAATAATACTACAGATACTTCCTGCCGTGTTCCTCGGTTTGTTCACGAACAAGCTCGATTGGAAGCCCTTGCTCCTCGGCTGGGCCGCAGGGCTTATCTCAGGCGTATACCTTGTTTTGCTGACCAACCACTTCGCGGCTCTAAGCTCGTCCAGCTTGCTTACCCCTATCGGACTGCTATACATAGGCGTGATATCCGTAACCATTAATGTCATAATCGCCGTCGTGGGATCGTGGCTGGCCAAAGCCTTCGGGGTTTTCAGGACGGGGCTGATAAAGGAGAGCGAGTTCACAACGGAGTGAATACAGAGAGAAAGAGCGTAAAGTATATATATTTTAGCACAAGATACTAAACGGCTGAAAGCGGGTTTTATTCTTATAAAACAAGTAACATACCTGATTTTTTCAGTAAAATTGGCACTAAACAATAAAGTGAATCGTATGGCAGACAAACCACACCTTAACCTGATCTTCATTGGTCACGTCGACCACGGAAAGTCAACGACAGTCGGAAGGCTTCTCTTCGCAACAAACGTCATGACAGACAGAGACCTCGCGCGCATGAAGGAGCTCGCGGCTTCTTTCAACAAGCCCACCTTCGAGTTCGCGTTCATGATGGACGTGCTTAAGGAGGAGCGTGAGAGAGGCATCACAATAGACATTGCGCACAGGGACTTCCAGACGCAGAAGTATTACTTCACGATAATCGACGCTCCTGGCCACAAGGACTTCGTAAAGAACATGATCACAGGAGCGAGCCAGTCAGACGCAGCTGTTCTCGTGTGCAGCGCCAAGGAAGGAATCCAGCCGCAGACCAGGGAGCACGCGACGCTCGCGTTCCTGCTTGGAATAAGACAGATAATAGTAGCGGTCAACAAGATGGATGCGGTAAACTACGAGCAGAGCAAGTACGAAGAGACAAAGAAAGGCATGGAAGAGCTCCTCAAGTCTTTGGGATACAAGCCCGAGCACATAATCGGATACGTACCTTACTCTGCGCAGCAGGGTGACAACGTAAAGGATAAGCCCGAGAAGATGCCGTGGTACAACGGGCCCACATTGCTTGCGGCGCTCGACATGCTCAAGGTTCCCGCTAAGCCTACGGACAAGCCATTAAGGCTTCCTATCCAGGACGTGCACACCGTGCCCGGCCACGGGACTATTCCAGTAGGAAGGGTCGAAGCTGGCGTAATGAAGCCGGGTGACTCCATAATAGTTATGCCGAGCGGCGCAAAGGCAGAAGTCAAGAGCATAGAGATGCACCACCAGCAGCTGACGAAGGCAGAACCTGGCGACAACGTCGGTTTCGCGCTCAAGGGCAACATCGACAAGAAGGACATAAAGAGGGGCGACGTTATAGGACCGTCAAACAACCCGCCTTCCGTAGTGTCAGAATTCACTGCGCAGGTAGTAATACTCAAGCACCAGAACGTGATAGCTAGGGGCTACACGCCGGTGTTCCACCTGCATACCGCACAAGTGGCGTGCACGTTTGTCGACATGCTCGAGAAGAAGGATCCTAAGACGGGTCAGACTGCAGAAAAGAATCCGCAGACTCTGAAGACCGGGGACATAGCGATAGTCAAGATAAAGCCGACAAAGCCTATCTCTGTGGAAAAGTACAGCGACTTCCCGGCATTGGGAAGGTTCGCGATCAGGGACATGGGAGAGACCATAGGCGCGGGAGTCATTCTTGACATAGTCAAGAAGCAATGAGCGTGAATCGATGGGCATTGCGGTTATAAAGCTGGTAAGCACATCCGCGAAAGATGTAGTCGCGATAGCGAGCCAGATAAAGTCGATAGCCGTCTCGCTCAACGTTAAGAGCAAGGGCCCTGTTCCCCTGCCGACGCACACCATTTCCCAGACTGTCAGGAAGAACCCGGGCAAAACTGGCTCCCACACGTTCGAGCGATGGGAGATGAGGATCCACAAAAGGCTCATAGAGATTGACGGTAGCGAACAGGCGTTGCGCCAGGTAATGAGGATACCTGTGCCGGACAATGTGCAAATAGAGATCAGCCTTAGCTGATCTCTCCATTTTTTCTTTTGCTCCCTTACTTGAGAAATAGTGCCGCAAACACCTTGGCGTCGGCTACCATATCCTTTATCTTAGCGTACTCATTAGGCTGGTGCGCCACGGGATCGCATGTGCTCCAGCAGACCGCCGGCATGCCCTTCCTCCTGAAGAATGCGGCTACCGTTCCGCCGCCTATCCCGATGAACCTGGGCTTGATGCGGCGCTGCTTTCTTATGGTGTTCGCGAGCAGCCTTGCGATCTCGGAGCTGCTCTTTGTAGGCTTTGTCGCGTCTTCCCTTTGTATTATCTCGAACTCGAAGCGTGCTCCTTTGAATTCCTTCCCTTTTGACAGCCTCTTTATGTCGCCCAGCACCTTGTCTACCTCGTATTGCGGAAGTATCCTTGAATCTATGTAGAAGACTTCCTTTCCGGGTATTATGTTTGTGCTGTCCACGTTCTTTTCGTGCTTTGTCATCTCGAAAGTAGATACGTTCGGGTCGAAAAGGCTATCTTTCTTCTTGTACTTCTTGTGCAGCAGCTCGTCTACCTTGGCAAGATACCTCACCATGCACCTGAATGCATTTAGCCCCTGCTCCGGGGTGCTTGCGTGTACCTGTTTCCCGTGGATCGTCACTTTCAGCCAGAGCGCGCTCTTTTCCACTATCTCTATCTCGCTGCCATCTGCGGCACCTACATCGGGCACCACATACATGTCGCTCGCCTTGAAAATCCCCTCATTCATCAGCTTCGCTATCCCGTATGCGCTCCCTATTTCCTCATCGGCGACAAGGCCTATACCGACGTTGTACTTCGGCTCTATGCCGAGCTCTTTAAGCGCCTTCAACGCGAATATCGAAGCCACGGCGCTCTGCCCGTTGTCCGTTGTCCCCCTTCCAAATATTTTCCCGTCCTTTATCGCTGGAGTGAAGGGATCAGTTTTCCAGAGAGCCCTTTCGCCCTCGGCTACCACATCTAAATGCGAGAGCAGCCAAAGTGTCCTCTTCGCGTTTCCATATTTTGCGATCAGGTTTGGCCGAGGCGACCCTGTTGGATCCTTGTAAGCATATGTCTTGACCTTGAAGCCCCACCTCTCAAGCAGGTCTTTCAGATATGCTGCTTTCTTCACTTCGCCCTTTCCGCCGTTGACCGGAGATACCGCTGGAAGGCGCACCATCTGCGAAAGCGTTGCCACCATTTCCTTCTCATATCCGTCTATCAGTCCATTAAGCTCTTTTATTCCCCCCATCAAAACACGCTGTGTTTGCCATCGACAAGTTCCCTCGTTAGATACCCGATGTTCTCAAGAGCGCTCCCCACTATGTCTTTAGCCTTTGACCTTATTGAATCTATGTTTTTTCCTTCGTGCATCGACAACATCAGCGAGATGTTTTCCGGATCGTCTATCCTTCGACCTATCTGCGCTGCTATATGTACGTAACATTCTTTAACCTCTTTGTGCAGGTTCACAATGTCTTCGGCGATGTCTCTCGCGAGAACGCTGTATAGTTTACCAACGTGGCTTACCGGGTTCTTTCCCGCTGCTGCCTCAAGAGTCATCGGCCTCATAGGCGTTATGAGCCCGTTCACCCTGTTGCCCCTCCCTACCGATCCATCGTCGCCAGATTCGCAGCTCAGACCGGATTTAGTGATATACACTTCCCGCTTTTCGTGCGAATCTCCATTGTTCACGGTCACTGCCACTTCTTTCTTCGTTATCGTCTTCGAGAACCTGTTTATCTCTTCGGTCACTTTCTCCTTTGCGCTGACATAGTCATCGAAACTCTCCAACAGCGGCGCGACGAACGCTATTGCGACAGTGGCGGTTATCTTCTCCCTATTTCTTACGCAAAGCACCTTTACGTCTTCCCCGACCGCGGGCATCTTCGCCTTCATCTCCTTGCCATTTAGGAAGCGTTCAATCTCCAAGGTAAGCCTCTCCGTTTCGGTCAACGGCGCGAAACCAACGGCAAAAGAGGAGTCGTTCGACAGGGGCACGTCGCTCCTCCTTGAAAATATCTGCATAAGGTTTGCGGACCCTTTCTTCACTTTCGATTCTATAACCACCTCGTTTTCTACATTTAGGAACCTGGTGTTTTCCTCAAGGTAATCGCGCGCAGCTTTTATCACTATATCATCGACAGGGATCGCCGCCCCCTGGAAGCTGTTTGCGGCCCTGCCTGCTATTATCACTTCTATAGGCGTTGTTATTTTGCCTTTCCCGAATGCGACATCGGAGGCTCCGCCGACTATCAGCCCCTTGTCGACATTGTGATGCAGTATAGTCCCGAAGTTATCCAGATAGTACTTTGAGAGCTCCATGCTCGCCCTTTCGGCTATCCCATCGATCAGCGTATCCGGGTGGCCTATGCCTTTTCGCTCCACATACTCTATCGCTTTCTGCCCCGCCGGCGCGGAATCCAGAGGCATCACGTCTATGTTGGCCATTCCTTCACTTCTTTGAGAGCTTTTTTATCTCTATTATCTTTTTTAAGAGTTGCCTTTCCTCTTCGTCTATGAGATTCGAATGCTCGCCCTGCAATAGCCTCTCATCGCTGTCTGTCACTCTGGTATAAAGCGTCTGCTCCTCCTTGACCTGCCTGCCGAACGTAGGCCCGTCGACGGATATTGCGAACTGCTCTCCCTTCTTTGCGCTTTCGAGCTTTGTCTTTTCCGCCTGCATCTCCCTTATTTTTCCAATCACGTCGCCTTTCTCATTCATCAGCACATAGCCGGGCTTCAATCTTCCCGCGATGAGCTCTATCCCAAATACAGCCGGATCCGATACCCTGAAACACGCATGCGGAAGCACCTTTACCTGTGCGGGGAACGTCAAAGCGCTCTCCGCCCTCTCGATCACGTTTTTCTTCTTCTCTTCCGTGAATAGCTTGTAGTCGTCGATGAGCTTGTAGATTATGTTGCTCTCGATTACCTTGACGCCGCTCGAGTGCGCAGACTCTTCCGCATCCGGATCAATATGCACGTTGAATCCCAGTATGACAGCGCCCGCGGGGTCTGTCGCGTTGTTGGTGAACGCATCGAGTATGTCGCGCTTGGTTATGTTCCCTATGCCTTTCTTGCTTATCTTGAATCCTGCGGATTTCAAGAGCCTAGATATCGCTTCTATGCTGCCTATGGAATCCGCCTTAAGTATGACGCCGCTCTTGTCCGTCTCGAAGATGCCGCCTATTTCCCCGCTTATCTCCTTCTCGAAGTTCTTATCGGTGATCTGGACTATTGGCGACCCCGGGAGCGCGTCGTCGAGACCGGTTCCGCTGATCTTCACGCCGCTGGCCGCGCTTACCGAGTCGACGGAATAGAATTTCGCGGAGCTTTCCCTGATTTCCTGCAAGGGCTTCGGCTTGAGCAGCGCTTTTATCTTTGCGGTTTCGACTCTTGTGGGCGACGCGAAAGCGATTGTGTCATTGACGCGAAGAGTGCCATCGTAAAGTATGACATCTATCGTCACCCCCAGGCCGCGCACCTCTTTCTTTTCCAGTATGCTCCCCTTGCCCGGGCCTTTGACTTCTATCTTCAGCTCAGATTCAAGGTATCGCTGTGCCAAACCGGTTACTACCATCAGAAGCTCGGATATCCCTTCGCCGGTCTTTGCGCTCAGCGGTATTATGGCAAGCTCCTTACTGAAATCCTTGACCTTGTTGAAAACTTCACTTGTGAACCCTAGCTCGCTCAGCTTTCCTATGAGCTGATACATCCTGTTCTCGAACTCGTTTTGGACATATTGGGTTTGCTTCGACAGAGCTTCCATTATGCTGTTCGATTTTGTCGGTATCCAGCCTGTTATCAAATCCACTTTGTTCGCAGCTACTACGAATGGGGTCTTGTACTCCTTAAGGATGTCTATTGCTTCTATGGTCTGCGGCTCAAAGCCCTTTGATATGTCAACTACGAGTATCGCGATGTCCGCTACGCTGCCGCCCCTCTTCCTGAGGTTCGTGAACGCTTCGTGGCCCGGCGTGTCTATGAAAAGGAGCCCCGGCAAAGTTATCTTCGCGATGCTCTTTGTGCCGACTATCTTGTTTACCACATCGATCGGAACTTCGCTTGCGCCTATGTGCTGGGTTATGCCGCCCGCTTCCCTGGCTGTTATCGTTGTGCTTCTTATCTTGTCAAGGAGGCTGGTTTTGCCGTGGTCGACGTGCCCCATTACCACTATTATAGGCTGCCTTATCATCTGCATCACAAAATAAGAAAGATTATTAATACTGTTTTGTCAATCAGCTATAAAAATATAGGTGTGAGCATGGAAAGCACTCTGGTTCTTGTCAAGCCCGATGGGGTTCAAAGGGGCCTTATCGGAATAGTAATAAACAGGTTTGAAAGGGTCGGCCTCAAAGTGACTGCGATGAAGATGGTACTGCCTACGAGGGAGCTTGCCGAGAAGCATTATCCGCTTGAGAAAGAATGGTATGAAGCGCTTTGGAAGAAGACGAAAGAGGGATATGAGTCAAAGGGAATACCATTCAAAGAGACGCCGATCGGCATAGGAACCAGGGTGAGGAATGGCCTTATAGAAGCGCTTACGAGCGGACCTGTTGTAGCGGTGGTGGTGGAGGGAAATTCAGCGATATCGATAGTCAGGAAAATTGTCGGAGCCACGAACCCCGAAAAGGCAGATCCTGGTTCTATAAGAGGCATGTTCACCACAGACAGCTATGACTTGGCCGACAGGAACAAGCGTGCCGTGAGGAACATAGCGCACGCGTCGGATTCCCCGGAAACGGCAAAAAAAGAGATAGCGACCTGGTTCACGAAGGATGAAATTAACAGGTACAAGAGAGCAGACGAAGACATAGTGAATTAGTTCCTGTACTTAAGGTCGTCGCTCATCAGTTCCGGGCTCCACATCGGGTTCCAGACGAGCTCCACTTCCACTTTCCCCACATTTGGAATCGATTCCAGCCTCAATTGCACATCCGCGAGAATCAGGCTTATCACAGGACACATCGGGCTGGTCATGGTTAACGTCACTTTTACGTTCTTCTGGTCAGTTATGCCGATCCCGTATATGAGCCCTATCGACACTATGTCTGCGTTTAGCTCCGGGTCGACGCACAGCGACAGGGCCTTCGCGACCTCTCCTTTTGTTACCAATGGATCACTCATTTCAATTAGTTGATTGGCAGTGCCATATATTTAACGTTTTCTAACGTCGAAGTCCAGGGCAATGATTAAATACCTGGTGCGGAAAATCCTTTGCATGCCAGGATTGCAGTTCATAAGCCTGCAAAAGCCAGAAAGCCTTAGCGACATAGAGATGCGCCTGCCGAAAGGCGAGACGACGCCGATGGACAAAGGAATAGAGCCGTTGGTCATAGCGCTTAACTATTTTGGCTTTGGAAACGGCTTCTCCACTTACTCTTCATGCTACGGCCATTTCGATGAGAATCCGGAAGCCAGCAAAAGGCACAGGTTCCCATGGGTTCAAATAGAGGTGCGGGGAAGCCGCGGCGAAGCGGAACTCGCGAAATTCAAGAAAATGGTTGCACGCTTCAACGACGGATCAGGTATAAAATGGGCTCTGGAGGGAAATGGCGGCGGCATGTGGCAGTTGAAGCCGTTCAAGCAGGCGCAGAGCGCAGAAGAGCTTGAAGCCATGCAGGACAGTTCGAGGGAACTTGCGCAGATGGTTTTTGCAGAGGCTAAGAGGCAGCGCAACTCTAAGCTGGTCAGATAGCCTCATCGCGGGGCGTAGTTTTCTACGCAGCTGTTTGCGGCACAGGAGCAGCTTGTGTTTATATCTACTATGAACAACGGGCATGGCTGCGGCTTTATCGTGGAATTGTATTCGCTCATGTAGGCTTCCCGGTAAGCTTGGTTTATGCAGATGTGCTGTTCCGGCAGATTGTTGCTGCAGAAGGTAGTCGGCACTTTTACGCAGTCTGAAGTGGCGTTGCAAGCGAATGCGTATGCGGAGACGTTAAATCCATTGTCGAGCGCGATCTGCTGCTCGGCCGGAGCATTTATTGTCCCGGGGGCGCTGTAATTTATTATTGTGGTTGTGGCAGCGGCAACTGTTGTCGTAGCCTCTGGCCGCATGTAGATGTTGACATAAGCCAAAGCGACAAGCATCGCGGCTATCGCTATTACAACTATAATTGCTGCCGGATTTGTTTTCATGGATCTTACTTCTAGACTTAAAGCCCCAGGAGGGAATTGAACCCTCAACCTACAGTTTACGAAACTGTCGCTCTGCCATTGAGCTACTGGGGCACTTGGGCAATAAATAGATTAATCTACAAGGGTTTTAAATATTGGGGTATTAATATATCTGGGATTACTGGTTTAAATTACAAGGGTATTTTAATGGCTAATGGGCAAACTGGCGGTCAGCAGGGCATGAAGATAAACGTTACTCCTTCGCCGCTCACCCCTCCACCGACAGAGACGGCTCTTCCTCCCGGCGAACCGGAATCGAAGAAGAACAGGCTCTTGATCTATGCCGGGGCCGTTTTGATAGTGCTGGTGATAATAGGAATTGTGTTCCTTGCAATGAAACCCAGCAGCCCGGGCACCTCTACTACAACAATAAAGACAACAGGCGCGTATCTCAGCGCCTGCGGAAACGTGAATGCCCCAGGCACGTATGCATTATCTTCCGACATTAAGACCGGTACCACGAACAATGCCTGCCTAAATGTCACGGCAAGCGGAGTATCGATATCATGCGGCGGCAAATCCATAACAGGCTCCGGACCTTATGTCGGTGTGCCGCCTTACAGCTATGGCATAAAAGTGTCCGGTGTCCAGAACGTGACTATAAGCGATTGCGTAATAGGCAACTTCTCGTTTGGCGTGTATACCGTCAATGTCAACGGCTTCACGTTCGACAACAACACGATGTCTTACGATTACATGGCAAATCTTTACATGTCAGCTACACAGCACAGCCAGGTAGTCCAGAACAATTTCTATCATGCGGGCGGGCCCTTGGGCTCGGTGTATATCGCGCCAGGCTCGGGCAACAACACGTTCATCAACAATACGGTGCGCTACAACACCTATGCCGGAATAGCCGTCAACGCAACCGGCAACAGGTTCCTCGACAACAGGCTCAACGCATCGAACTATGAGTTCTCGTGCACAGGCGTCTCGGGATTCCCGACAAGCGGATCGGCAGTGAACAACGCCTGCCAGGTCAACAATGGATGCGGATTCCTTTCATGCTCGCAGACAAACATACCTGTCAATCTGTCTACGGTGCACCTTGCTACCGACTTCGCCTCGTGCGGCGTAATAGACAGGCCCGGCAACTACCATATGACAGGCGGAATTAACGCTAACAATTACATAAATGCGCCGTTCGCGGAACTTGCCCTGTATAACAGCTCATGCGTAACGATTACGGCCGATAACGTGGACCTCAACTGCGCCAACAATACGGTGAGCAATGGCTACATAGGCATATTTGTGCATGGAAACACCAACGTGACGCTCAGCAACTGCAGGACTAGCGACACCGGAATAGGCCTGTTGCTTAGCAGGACCATCGCCACTGTGGAAAATGCAAAGTTTGTCAATTCGAGCGTAAGCGGGGTGGAGGTCGCAAGCTCTTACGGCGACCTTCTCAAGAACGTTAGGGCTACGAACGGCCTGTACGGCTTCTGGCTGCAGAACGCGAGCTCAGATACATTTGACTCGTACTTCGCGCTGAACAACACATTTGGAGTATATGTGAGCAACTCGCTGGGCAACATATTCGACGGCGGCACAGCCTTGTCGAACACGAGAGTGGACGTCTTCGCGGCCAACGACTCCTCCGGAAGCAGCGCGAACCTTATGGGAACCTCTTCGTGCGGCAACACCAACGCGAAATGGGCGACGTGCTCGCATTTTATAACCAACTTTAACTACAACCCTGTGACATCGTGCACCACGATTACAAAGCCGGGCAACTACACGCTATTGCAAGGCCTTGCATACGCCAGCTCGGGTTGCATCAACATACAATCAAATAACGTGAAATTCAACTGCCTTGCCGGAAAGACCATACAGACGCCGAATCCTGTAGCATCGGGCCCTGCAATACAGATACAGGAAAGGAGCAACGTCACGGTCGACAACTGCGGCATTTCCGGCTTTAGGATAGGCCTGCTGGCCAGCAACTCGTCGAATATCAAGATAAGCAATATTACTGGGAGTGCGGCATGGTACGTGATGTTCCTGAACAACATAAAAGGAGCGACCATCGTCAACAATACAGTAGGCTATGCGAGCAACGTGACCGTGTATCTCAATAATGTCAGCCGCAGCACGATAATCAACAATAATGTCTCCAACGGCGCGAACACGAATGTGGGCATATTCGTCAACAACTCGGCGAGGAACATGATAGAGAACAATTCTGGCTTCAGCAACGGCGTCGGCATGCAGTTTGCCGGGCTCTCTGCCAACAACACAGTGCTCAACAACAACTTCTACCTGAGCTCCACTGCAGATTACAACTGCACTCCGCAGGACAGCGCAGTAAACTTCGAGTCCGGGAGAATAAACCAGGGAGCCTCGAAGCTCGGGTGCAACTGGGCCGCGATAATTGACGTGAAGCAGGGCCAGACGCTGCAGTGCGCTTCGCTCACATCTTCACTTTACTCATTATCTGGAGATGCCGTGTACCCTTATGGCACCACCTGTTTTGTCGGTGCGACAAAGCATTCTACTATCGACTGCCAGGGCCATACCATAGTGGCGACGAACGGGGGCACTTTCGCATACTTCCAGAACACGAGCGCGCCCGTCCTTGAGAACTGCTATCTGATAGGATTCACAACGCCTGTGGTTGTACGCGGGGCAGACGCGCAGATACTGAACAACACAATATACGTGAATTCCACCGCATTGAACTCCAACTATTCGGCTATCAACGTCTACCAATCTGTCAATCCAGTGGTACAGGGCAACAAGGTCATTACGCCATATACGGGCATAAGGCTGAACGGCATGCAGTTCGGAAGGCTTGCGAACAACAATGTCTCTACTCCCGGAATAGCCTACTGGATCACTAACACCACAAGCACGAAAATCCTCAACAACACGAATTCCAAGGACACGGCAACCGGCATGCTGCTGGTCAATTCCACTACTAACTCATTCCAGTACAACAACTTCCCTGGGGGCGTAGGCATAGCTTGCCTCGGCAGTTCGCAGGTCATCGGCTCGGGGAATGGTGACCTGGGCTCCAACGCTTGCTCCTATGACTCAAAGTGTGCATGGATGACGTCATCGCCCTCCTGTGCGCCGCACTGAGCTTGCCAAAGCTTAAAAACTCTTTTTACCAGATAGTTGCGTGGGTCAATGCTGTTCAAGGAGCTCTCGGATTACTACGAAAAGCTGGAAGGCGTGTCGTCCAGGCTAACTATGATAGATATAATGACGGAGCTCTTCAAGAAGACAAAGCCTAACGAGATTTCGAAAGTCGTCTATATAACGCAGGGGATACTGGCTCCCGCGTTCGAGGGCGTCGAGTTTGGAATGGCTGAAAAGATGGTAGAAGAGGCCATAGCGATCGCCACCGGCTACACGAAGGAGGAAGTTGAGGAGGAATACAAGAAAACCGGCGACATGGGCAAAGCCGCTCAGATCATGAAGGAAAAATCGAAGCTCAAGAGGATGAGCGAGAAGGAGTACACAGTAATGGAGGTATATGAGCATATGCTCAAGATAGCAAAGACCTCTGGCCCGGGCAGCAAGGACTTGAAGATAAAGACGCTTGCGAACATGATCGCCGCTTCTACGCCGGTTGAAGCTAAATACATAGTCAAGTATCCGCTCGATGAGCTAAGGCTCGGCGTGGGCGACTCCACTGTGCTCGAAGCCCTTTCTGTTGTCGCCACCGGCAACAGGTCGATGAAGAAAGAGCTCGAGGAGGCGTACAATAGGGACCCGGACCTGGGCAGCATAGCCGAATCGGCGATAAAGGGTGCAAATAGCATAAAAGAGCATGGCGTGGAGATTTTCAAGCCGATACGGCCGGCTTTGGCGGAAAGGCTGCCTACCGCAGAGCAGATAATGGAAAAGATGAACGGGAAAGCGGCAGTAGACCAGAAGTACGACGGGTTCAGGTGCCAGGTCCACAAGAAGGGCAATAAGGTAAAGATATTCTCAAGAAGGCTAGAAGACACGACAGCGATGTACCCGGACCTTGTCGAAGCGGTAAAGAAGGAAGTCAAAGCCGATTCGATAATATTCGATGGCGAAGCGCTAGCTTACAACGAAGACACCAACGAGTTCCTGCCTTTCCAGCAGACCATCCAAAGGAAAAGGAAGCATGGGATAGAGGCGAAGGCAGTTTCCATGCCGCTAAAGTTGTTCGCATTTGACATAATGTACCTCAACGGGAAGAGCATAATGGACGAGCCGTACCACAAAAGAAGGAACATGCTGGAATCAATCCTCAAGAACTCAAGAACGATAGTCCCATCCGGGCAGATAATAACGACCAGTGCAAAAGAACTCGAAAAATATTTCCAGGAGACAATAGAGGATGGACTTGAGGGGATCATAGCCAAGGAGCTCAACTCCAAATATGTCGCGGGCGCAAGGAAATTCACGTGGATAAAGCTAAAGAGAAGCTACAGGGGAGAGCTCTCGGATACGCTCGACCTTGTAATAGTCGGGTACTTCCTTGGCAGGGGCGGAAGGAGCGAATTCCAGTTCGGCGGTCTGCTGTGCGCCACCTATAACGACAAAAGAGACATGTTTGAAACCGTATCTAGAATAGGAAGCGGATTCACAGAGGCGCAGATGATCGAGCTCAAGAAGACGCTTGACAAGATAAAAGAAAAGGGCAAGCCCGCAAGGGTGGATTCAAACGTTGTGCCGGACTTTTGGGTGTATCCGAAATACGTCGTCACGGTAAAAGCGGACGAGATAACACAGTCCCCGACGCATACGTGCGGAAAGCAGAAACAGCCGGATGGTTTGGAGGTAGGTTATGCGCTGAGGTTCCCGAGACTGGTAGGTGAGGAGGCGGTAAGAAGGGACAAGAGCGTGGAGGAGGCGACAACGACAGAAGAGGTGATAGAGATGTATAAGCAGCAGAAACGCGTCAGCATCGGGAGCACAGAATCTTAGGCGCTCCTTATGCTTTCGAGAAGCTTGGAGAACTTCTGGATGCCCTTCAATATCGGCTTTGTCTTTGGATTTATCTTATAACCGAGGCCGTAGCCCTTCTCGGTCCTTATATGCGTCGGTTGAATGATATTGAGATCCATTGAAAGTTCCCTGAGCGTTATTATAAGGGTCTTCCTTGTGAACTTCTTTCCCAAAAGGGAGTATATCTCTCTCGTAGTCCTGGGCGACTTGTGCAAAAGTAGCATCATTATAGCGTAATTTGGCCTGCTAAGCGCCTTCCTCAGGAGCCAAATCTCGTCTTTTTGCCTTTCTTTCTCAGCCATACGATTCATATTGTAGAACAAGGTTTTTAAGCTTTTGGAATGACCTCTCTGGAAACTCACCTCCATAAAATAATTGTATTAAGGGATAATATTTATATCTTAATATAAATAATATACTTTAGTAAAAGCGGAGTGGTTTACGATGATGGGACTTCCAGAGTTGAAGCGGCCTGCAAGCGGTGCAGCTGGCAGAGCAACGCCCACAAAACTTATGTTCTCGGTGAAGTGGGGCTCTCTGGATCACATCAAAGAAGTTGATGGAGAATACGGCGACGAGTTAATAAATCTTATAAAATCCGGCTCGGCCAAAACGGATTTTCTCGCATATGCCTGGCTTGCCGTGGAAACTGGACAAAATATAATAGTGGCAGGAGCCCCGCTATCAGGCAATGCCGATATGCTAATTTCGATGAGCGCCTTCGTCCCGCCTTACCAAAGGGTCTTGGCGATAGACGAGGAGCCGAACAAGCTTGAATTGGACAAATTGCTCACAAACGCGCTCGCTCTAGGGGACGTCTCCGAGAACGCTCCAGAATTCAAGAGAAGACAGGTCGCCTGCGCCATTAAGATTCGACCCGACAGGCTCATTCTCGGAAAGCTGCATGGAAATGAAACGAAAGAAGCCTTTTTGGCTGCGACCCTTGGCATTCCGCTCATGGCGGCTTTTGACTGCAATTCTGATGCCATAGACCTGATACAAAAACTTGTTTCAGAACCGATATGCGTTGACCAGGGCGCAATAAGCATGCTGGACGTTTCCATTTTCGTGTCCAAAGGTATAGACGGCAAGGCGCTTTATGGCGCAAGCGAATATAGGTGGCTCGAACGTGCAGAGGTCTCTACGGATGAACTAGCCGGTTTTAACGGTCATTTTAAAGCCGTCGCGATCGCCGAATCCGGAACCACAAGCAGGACAACTTTGAAAGAGTCAAAAGTGATTGCGAAATATGCCAGAGCCAACCATACTAGCATTTCCGGCGCCCTGAAGGAGCTCGATAGGCGGTCAGCCTTTCTAGAGGGCATCGACGATGGCCAGAACTCGGCAAAAAAAGTTAGCGAATACATATGCGGCTATTATGAGATCGATTGATGTAAAATCCCTCATTTCTTCTCTCTCTTTTCCATGGGGAACAGTATTACCTCTTTTATCGATGCTTTATCGGTGAGCAGCATGATGAGCCTGTCCACGCCCATCCCGAAACCGCTGTTCGGCGGCATTCCATATTCCATCGCATCGACGAAGTCGAGATCCTGCGGGGGCGCCTCTGTGTCTCCCTGTTTCCTGCGTTTTTCCTGTTCTTTGAAGTTTTCCTTTTGGATAATCGGATTGTTGAGTTCAGAATAGCAGTTGCCGAGTTCTTTTCCGTTGATAAATATCTCAAATCGCTCTACCAGTTTTGGATTACCGCGTTTCGGCCTAGCGAGCGGCGTAGTTTCCCTCGGATGGTCCATCACGAAAGTGGGTTGGATAAGGCTGTCCTGGACCAAGACGTCAAATAATTTATCATATGCATGGACGCGGTTTCTTTTGCCCTTCAGGAATTTTATCCCGTTGGACTCTGCCAGTTCGAATAGCTCCTCGTCGTTCAGGTCTGTGACAACCTTTCCGGTCTTCTCTTTTAGCGTGTCGACGAACTTTATCTTTTTGAACGGGGCTTTGAAGTCTATCTTCTTGCCCTGGTATGTGATCGAAGTCGCGTTGAACAGGGATTTCACTATGAATTCCAGCAGCTCTTCGAGCATCGTCATAGTATCATTGTAGTCGGCATATGAGCGGTACCATTCCAGAATCGTGTATTCCGGGCTGTGGGTCGTGTCCAGGTCTTCATTTCTGAAAGCTTTGCCGATTTCGTATACCCTTTCGAAGCCGCCTATTATCAGCCTTTTTAGATACAACTCCAATGATATTCTCAGGTACTGGTCTTCGTTAAGGGTATTGACATGCGTGATAAACGGCTGTGCGTCGGCTCCGCCGTAAACGGGCTGGACGAATGGCGTCTCCACTTCAAGAAAGCCCATATTGTCTAAATACTCCCTTATCAGAGATATTACCTTTGCTCTCGTTAAGAAAATCTTGCGGGCTTCTGGATTCATTATCAGGTCGATGTACCTTTTCCTGTACCTTGTCTCTACATCCTGGAGTCCCTGCCATTTGTTGGGCAGCATCTGGATCGCCTTTGAAAGCTGCTCGTAGCTGCTGACTTTTATGCTGATCTCTCCAGGATTAGTCTTGAAGACCGTGCCTTCAACGCCGAGGATGTCACCGGCATTGAAGGATTTCGCCTTTGTGAACAGTTCTTCTCCCAATACGGCATAATCAAAGTACGCCTGTATCTTTCCCGATTGATCGAGAATGTCTATAAAGACAAGTTTGCCGGCTTTCCTAACCGCAAGCGCCCTGCCGGCTATCGAGACCTTCTTGCCTTCGAACTTTTTGTAGTCCCCTTTGACCTCTTCGGCTTTGGCTGTAACCTTATATGAATAGGGAAGGCTTGCGATAAAGTCTCTGAGCTCGTTCTCGCTGCTAGATGTCATAAAATCCAATAGGATTGTTTAAGAAAAAGATATAAAGGATTCGTACAGCTCAAATGTACTAATTTGAGCCCGCCCAGAAGACGAGCGGGCTCCTTCACTGTGGGGGTGAAACAATTAGTACGTCAGTCGCCTTGCCAGCATCATATTTGTAATAAACCCTTTTGCCTATCTGTATCCTCTTCAGCAGGCCCATCATCTCGAACTTCTTAAGCCTGGTGCACACTCCGCTCCTGCCCCTGTAGTTCATGAATGCCTTTACGTCATCAGCGCATGCGATCTCGTCCTTTCTTCCTTGTATGAACTGTATTATCTTCCTCTCCTTTTCGGAAAGCCCCAAAATCGGTTTTGCCGCTGCCGGCTGTTGCTGTTCTGCTACTACTAGCTCATCTGACTGGTACTCCAAGTCGCCCATGTCCATTTCGAGCCTTTCGACGCTGTCGGCTATGTGCTTGAGAAGCTGTCTCGTGGCCTTGTTCTCATCGATCATATATTTTAGAAGCGTAAGCAGGTTGGAGCTCGTCTCGTCGGTTTTACTCTGTTCCTTGATGAAGGCTTCCATCTCCGCTTCCTTGTTCTTGAGCGTAGAGAGCTCTTTCTTCAGCAAGTGCATGTCGCCCATCAAATCCTTCCTTGTTCGCATACCAATCCTCATCCGATTGTGAAACATCCGTGCACCATGCCCGAATGATTCATGAATCATTCGAAAATTAAGTATTTAAACCCTTCGTTTTAGCGGAATTTTCAAGCAGATGTGAACTGCGTGAAAATTTTTGGTAAATTATAAATTACTATCACAATAAAACAATGTGAATATGATGGAGCAACTATACATAACGTCGGAGAAAGCGAAAGAGCTTAAGAGAGATAAAAGCCTGGTCAAATCCCTTGAACATCTTTGTTCCTGCAAAATCACCATAGAGGGGGACGACCTTATACAAATAGATGGCGACGCCTACGGCGAGTTCTCAGCCAAAGGCATACTCTTCGCCTATGGACGTGGCTTTAACATGGACACGGCAAGGAAGCTGGTCGGCGACGAGTATTACTTCTCGAGCATAGATATTGGCCAGGTATTCGGCAACGAAAAAAGGGTCCATCAAATGAAAGCGAGAATCATAGGGGAGGGCGGAAGGACAAAGACATACATAGAAGAGGTGAGCGGCGCGAAGCTGAGCGTTTATGGCGACACAGTAAGCTTTATAGGCTCTATCACACAAATCAACGAGGCAGAGACTGCTGTCAACACTCTGCTTGAAGGCGGCACGCACAAGTTGGCATATGCTAGGATGGAAGAGGCGCACAGGAAGAATAAAAGGCAGCAGCACGATGCGCACTTCTGAGTGGTTAAATGGCAGACATCAGCGCTGAGGAGATATTCGAGGAGTTTAGGGAGCACTCCATAGCGGAGTTCTTCAAGAAGAACAGGCAGATGCTCGGCTATTCAGGCATGGTCAGGTCTCTTGTCACCGTGGTGCACGAATACGTGACAAACAGCCTTGACGCAACTGAAGAAGCAGGCATACTTCCTGATATTTACGTGGCTGTTACCCAGATCGCAGACAGTAGGTACAAGGTGCATGTCATGGACAACGGCCCGGGCATCCCTAGGAATTTTATCGGAAAGGCATTGGCTACAATATTGGCAGGCACAAAGTTTCACAGGTATGTGCAGCTAAGGGGCCAGCAGGGAATAGGGGCCGCAGGCTGCACGCTTTTCGCGCAGATAACTACCGGCAAGCCGATCCTTGTAAAGTCCGGCACCGGAAAAGGTAAGGCATATACGTGTCACGTCGCGATAAACACTGCTGGCAACAAGCCCCTCATAACCGGCATTGCGGAAGTTGATGAAAATTTCAGGGGGCTTAGCGTTGAGGGGGAATTCGCTGAAGTTAAGTATGAGAAAAGCGAACACGGGATCTACGAATATCTGAAGAGGACCGCGCTTTCGAACCCGCACGCGCAGATAAAGTTCAAGGATCCCACTGGTGAGGAGTTCGTGTTTCTAAGATCCGTAGACAGGATGCCGCCTACGCCCAAGCCCGTAAAGGCGCATCCGCTCGGCCTAGGGGTGAACGATCTACTAGAATTCGCGCATGTGAGCCAGAGCCGCAAGATCTCATCTTTCCTCGTTGACACTTTCACGAGAGTCACATCGAACAAGGTGGCGGAGCTCAAGGAGATAGCCAAGAGCGTGGACTTCGACAGAGAGCCCAAACAACTCCAGTGGCATGAGGCGGAAGAATTGATAAAGGCGATTAGGCAGGTGAAATGGATAGCCCCCGACGCGTCCGCCATAATACCGATCGGCGAAGCGCAGGTGAAGGTAACGCTTAAAAACATACTAAACCCGGAATTCATGAGCGTAGTTGAAAGGAAGCCCAAGGTATTCCGCGGCGGAATCCCGTTCATAATCGAAGCTGCCGTGGCGTGGGGCGGAAACTCCGGCTATAAGACCGAAAGCGGCTATACCGGAAGCATATTGAGATATGCGAACAGGGTGCCCCTGCTCTTCGATGCCGGGAACTGCGCGATAACCGAAGCTGCGAAGGAGATTCAGTGGAAACGTTATAATATCGATTTCGAGAACCAGGCGGTGAGCGTTTTTGTAAACCTTTCCTCTGTGCACATACCGTACGCAGGCGTCGGAAAAGAGGCGATATCGAAAGAGCCCGAGATAATCGAGGAGATAAAACTCGCGATAATGGACGCGGCGAGAGGAGTGCAGAACTACGTCAGGGGAAAGCAGACGGTTAACTTCGAAACCGGAAGGTACAAAAGCACCATGAGGTATGCGAAGCCGCTTGCGCAGGATCTCAGCTACCTTTCCGGAGCCGAGCAAAAGGAGATAGAGAAGGACCTTGAGAAGCTCGTAGCGAAACACTACCCGCACATTAAGAATGCAAAGGTCGCAGAGGAAACATCCGGTGAAAGCGGTTCGCCGGCAGAGGGTGCAGAGGAGTAACTAGGTGAGCAGGCCTTCTGGATTGTCGGCATCTATCAGCTTTACGCTGCCTATTGATATATAGGATTTGAGCTCCTCGGTCTCCGGCGACGTAGTCTGGTACAGGTTCCTTGTGAATTCCTCTAACATGTCGGAATTCAGGAATACGAGGTACGTCTTTGCGTTCTTGTAAACCGGTATCTTCTGGAACTTGCTCGTCTTCGAATAAATCACTATGTACGCCTTCTCGTTGTGCAGCGTTGTAACTATGTCTGCGGATTCGCTCTTGTCCAGATCTGTGAAGATGTGCGCATGACTTACCAGATACACCCTCATCTTCTTGAAGGTCGCCAGATAAATCATGTCGTGCTTGCTCTGGGCCATCCATTGCGATGGCGCATAGAGTCCGTCTATTCCAACGATGAATCCGTGGCCGGCGAGCTCCGTCAGCATAAGGTCTACGTTGTTGAAAGTGAGCGAGATAGGCATGGAACCTGAACGTATGTTGCTCGATATCGCAAGCCTGAACTCCTCCTTTGAAAGCGGCATGAACCTCCAGTGATAGTAGAGGTTGAGCTTGTCGAATACGCCGACAAGCTCGTCCGGCTTCAGCTTTATCGGAATCTTTTGCGGCTCTGGCAGGCTCGGGATGTCTATGTAGAACTCATCGCGCACGGGCGCCCTTATCAGTGTGACTTCCAACAGGACTATTATGAGCGCCACTGCGAAATAGTAGTATTGCTTGTTTATTGTTATTGATATGCCTTTGTTGTTGTATTGGAAAAGCTGGCTACCTCCGAACATCGTGAACGAGAAGTTCAGCATAGCCGCCGGTATCGTCTTGTTTGCCGGCAGGGCATAAACCAGCGTGCCGTTTTGATCCGACTTGAGGATTTGCGTGTAGTTATTGTTGAGCGATATCGTCGCCGTTACGTTCGGAAGCTGTCTGCCTAGCGACGTAAGCGTGAACTTGAAAGAGTTGTTTGCCGTATTTATGCCATCGAAGCCTATGTTGATGTTTGGCACGTTCACCAGCGCTGCGGCGTAGGGCTGGTCGTGGTTGCCCCTTAGATACGCTATGTATTGGCCGGGCGGCACGGGCAGGCTGAATGACTTCAGGAACGTGTAATTGCCGGATTCAAAAGTGGAGAATATCGGGGGAAGCGTGGCTATGGTCGTCATGTTCGTGTCCATTATGTCGAAATGCGGCTCCAGGTGCGTGTTCGGGCTCTTGATGAACACCGTCATCAGAGCAGTAAAAGGCTGACCCGGCAGGACGGCAGCGGGCATCAGTACGCTGCCATTGACATTGAGCGATGGCCTGTACTTTAAAATATTGAATCTGGCGTTTGAGAAATTTGCGGAGGAGCTGTTCTCAACGGCGGTCACCACTTCCGCATAGCTGGAGTTGAACAGCTGAAGTACCCCGGGACCCCATAGCTGCCTCGTGCTCAGCACTATGCCTATTTTTCCCGTGCTGTTCGTTATATTGCTCGGGGCAACTGTCGCAGAGCCTATGGCGATCCTCTGTATCCAGAAAGCGGTCTCTATCGCCTTGGAGATATCGGCGCCTGTTTGCTGTGGCGTCTTCCACGAGCTCAGCAGGTTTGAGAATGCTACAATGTAGCCCTTGCCAAAGCGGTTGTATGTGATCGGGCCGTAGATCCCTCCAAGAGTAAATGTGGGGTTATTGAAATAGTATCCGAAGCTCCGGTTTGCGATACTGAACGGATACGAAGACGATGATAGGTATGGCGGCAGCTGCTTTGGCGAAGGCTCTATAACTGCTTGCACCCCGACTAAGTTTGTGAAGTTCAAGCCCACGTATATTATTGTGGTACCTTTGCTGAGCAGATACTGCACTTCTGGAACGCCGTCCGGGTTTAGAGAGGTATTCAGCAGCATGTAATCGGGAAGAAGGCCATTGAGCACCACGAGCACCGAATCGTTCTTTATTCCGCTCAGCCCACCTTTGGAAACGATCTGCAGCCTGTTGGTCCTGTTTAGTATCGTATACTCTGTCAGCGAGGAGTTAATCGCCGCTACCACGTCCAGCGCATTGCTGCAGCTTATGCACTGGTTCGTCCAGTTGAGCACGTACACGGTAGTGGAAGGCGGACTTTGCAGATATGCGACATTTATCAGCATGTTTGACGTGTTCTTCGTTGCGTAGTTCAGAAGGACATAGGGAAGCCCCTGCCTGCTCGCATTGTAGAACAGCAGGTTCTGCTGCGCGATCTTTAGGCTTACCGATGGGGCGCCGACGGAAACAGCCGGCCCAGAGGGCGCCATATGGATGGCGCTTATCGCGGCGTTGAACCAGATCACTATCAGCACTATTGCGAGAACTACACCGAGAGCCATTATGGGGATTAGCCTTTTCGGGTTCACTTTCGCGACTTTAATAACGTTTCCTACAGGCATGGCTCCCACTAGAATTCTTCTTTCTTCTTCCGTACAAATATGCGCATGACGAGCTTGGTAAGGAAGTTGATGTTTCCGCTAGTCTTCTTCAGCGTTGCATACACCTGCACGTTCCTTAGCCTTCTGTTTATCCTTACTTTGTATATCATCGTTCAACCTTTCAACTCTATGTAGCCCATAGATACCATCTTGTTCAGTATTTGCTCGACCCTTGGCACGGTTATCTTGTAGTTCTTTGCGAATTCGTTTGCGTCTATCGAACCGTCATGCGAATCGATCCATTCCTCGACAAGCGACATCAACGAACTATCGCTATAGGTCTCGAGCTGCGCAAGCCTGGCCTTGAGATCCTTGTTTTCATTGTCCAGCATGGAAGCGCGCACGGAAAGGTTCTTGTTCGAGTTCGCCAGCTCTATATTGAGCCTTTTCGCTTCCCTGTATTTGTTGAATAGGGAATCGTAGTTGTTGAACAGGGTGCTGTAGCTTTGCGTTATCGAGCTCAGCACGTCATCTATTGCCGAGTCCATATGCTGGAACAGCTCGGTGTTGTCTGCCTCATACTGATCCGATATGAGCGACAGTATCGAAAGAAGATTTTTCAATACGTAAAGGCGCCTGATCTTCGCGCTCGAATCCAGGCCCACCGAATACTCTACGTTGATGCTCCCTTTGTTAAGCGTGAAAATGAAGAAAAGGAATGGTTTTTTCTGTATTGTCCTGCTCTCTACCCTTATCACAACAAGATTTGTCGGAGAGGCCTTGATGGTGAACATCTGCAGAGTCGATAACCTAGTAGACATAACGTCGAAACTGCCGAGTAGAGTCCCCTTCATATTTATGCTCTCAACTTCAGGCTCGATTGAAGCCGTTTCCGCCGCCAAACAACCACACAAAAATTATCAGACACTATAAATATTGAACAACCCTATAAATATCTTTGTATGGGCTCTCTTCCTCGACAGAATTCAGCTTTTCGGCGCCTTTTTCTGTGCGCTTTCCGGCACTTTCACCTCCGGAACGTAGCTGAGCATTGAAAGAAGGTACATGAAAATAACCAATATCAGCCCGTAGAGGAGCGCAAGGAGCTTATCGCTTCCCGCAATCAGAAGCAAAGCCGCAAAGAGCACCCCCAATATCACATATGCCATCTGCCTGCGCTCGAAACCCCTGCGGGCTTTTGAGTATTTTGGGTAGTCCTCCTTGCACACCACGGGATTGTACGATGTCTTTGTCCTGATTATGCCTATCTTCTTGAGCCACCTGAGCCAGCGTATGAAGTAATCCTCTTTTACCTCAAGGCCGGGCTTGTTCTGGCCGCAGATTATGCACCTGTCGGCACGCTTTTCTTGTGATTTTTGTCTTGCCATGGAGATCAACTGAAGTCTATTGTCGCGCTGAACACGCGACCGGTTTCCGCAAGCAGCTTCTGCTCGTCCGCCACGTTTATTATGTTCCTTATCGTTATGTCATCCAAGCCGAGCCTCCTGAACACGTTTGTGCGCTTGTCCACGTCAAGACCGGCTTTTTCCAGAAGGCTCGAGAATACTATCACGTTCACATGCCTGTGTGCCTTCTCTATGCTGCTCAGAATAGACTGGAGCGCCTTCTCGGATACCCCGAAGGTTATCAAAACCTTCCTGAGT